>JALVEG010000071.1 GCA_027031145.1 Saprospiraceae bacterium
TCAAAGATCATTCAAGAAGAGAACCGGGACAAATACATGCGGAAGAGTTTTAAAAGTTTATAAGAATATTATTTGAATTTTAATGATTTTCATATGAAAACATTTTTGGCAATACTGATAATATTGAATATAAATTTTTTATTATCAGGACAAAAGCTTTGTTTTAATGGTACAGACTTCGTTCTTAACTCTAAAGAATACTCTATTTCCGAAATTAAAAATGTCTTGGTTTTGGATAGTATAAATCAGGTTTTATTTCAAAAGATAGAATCGATGAATAATGCCAAACAAGTATGGGGAGCATTATCTTTAATGAGTGGATTGTCCACAGGATTAAGTTTTGCGGGATTGATCTATTTTACTAAAAAAGATTCTTATGTTAGTGTTGTCGGTGGTATAGTTACCGTATCTGCGCTTATAGTATCTATCCCCATAACTATAATTTCGGCTACCGGATTAATAATAACAAGTTATAAACGCAGAAATCGAATCAATACTTTTCTTGACCGGTACAACAACACTCTGATGTCTGAGACAAAAACAAAATTGAAAGTGGATTTAAAACTAAACATTGCAAATGTCGGATTGATATTTACCTTTTAAAACAGTTTGTTTCCGATACCATAACGTAAAAAGACAGGTACATCTGCATATTTCATGCAGACATTACACAAAACGTATTTACTCAGGCAGAATGCTTTTAGAATGAAAATTATTTTTTTCAGATAAAATGATTCTACCGGAGTAAATACCACAAAGCTAAAAGCATGAATAATTCGGAATTGACACAAATCCGGATTATCAATTCTGTTTTACAAATTTGCCTGTATAAATATATTTTTCATTATATATTCTGATCAGATAAATCCCCTGGCTGAAACCTGAAATATCCAATCTGTTATCTGAGATTCCGAAAATATTTTTTGATAATAATTTTTTACCTTCCAAACTGAAAATTTCAGTTTTGTAAGTCCCTGATTTATCAATATTGATATAAATATTACTATTGGCGGGATTTGGATAAACAGATACGTATTCATGAAATAATTCCTGAACTGCATCAATAGAAGGATCGGTCTCAAAATTGAATGCTGTTACGTTAATCCAGCCTCCTTCACCATCGAATACCGTAAAATAAAACTTATCTTTTATAACTTCAGAACCCGTATATTTAAGCTTGATATTTCCATTATTTATATCTGATTGAGTGAAAGTATCACCGATATACAATACTTCGTTGTTTTTATATATAGCACTCTGTTCAGGCACTTTTACAATAGTAAAAATCAATTCGTCATCGGTATTGTTTTCATCTTCCGCTTTTAATACTTCCGGCTTTACAGGCCAGGCAACATCAAGTGGTATTTTGAATAAATTATTATTCACCAATACCGGTTTGCTTAATACAACATTGGAACAAATATTCAATGCAAAATACTGAATTTTGCCACCTTGCCCCGTTTTTTTATCATATACTTCGAGTTTCCATTCTCCTTTAGCATTTTTATCATTAAAAATGCTCAATTCCTGAGCTGGAGTAAAAGTGCCGTAAGGAGGGGTTCTCATTTTGGAAGTTGCTTGATCATCAAAAACCAAACTAAAATTACCGTTGTAATTAAAAGGTTTATAATTGAAAAGTAAAACCTTTGTGGAATCAGGTCCTACCAGTGAAGCTTTAATCTCTTTAAAATATTCATGATAACCCTTCATTGTCACATTAATATCTGTAATCGTAACACTATCTTCAATTTCAAGTGAAGATGATACCGTTTTTTTAGTTAATATGATTACCGGTACATCATCGGAAACATAATCTTTACAATTGAGTGCAACAGTAGAGAAAGTATAAATGGTATCGGGTTGAATAATACCACAATGATTCACATATTCCAGTCGCCAGTAATACAAAGAAGAAATATCTAAAATATCATCGGAAATAAAAAATGAATCTCTTATTTCCGTTTTGGAAATAGTTTCATCGGGCGGGAAAGCCGGATTTTTTGATATATATATATTTACATAATCCACATTTTCAGGATTTTCCCATTCAAAATGAGTATTTATGGCAACACCGGTACTTCCTGATGCAGGAGTTTTTATTTTGATATCTTTATATCTGTTGACATAGAGTTCCCAACTAATTTGTTTTATCATAGTATCTCCGTGAGTGGAAATAGCTAATAAACGGGGTTCAAAATACCCCCGCTTCAGAACATCGTCGAAATTAATTCTTAATAAAGCATTTTCTCCTGCAACAACTGTTGCCGGAGTTATTTCATAAGTTGCATGTTCCGGTAATCCGGTTAACTCAAATCTAACAGTATCTTTATATCCGTTATAACTTTTAGTACGAACTTGGGTTTCAATATATTCCGGAAGACAAATGTCTCCGGAAATATTATCTGTAAAAACCCTGAAAGTACTATCTTCCGGTTCGGAGATTTTTACATTGTAATTGGCTACATCAAAAAATATATTATCGGCGGCTTCAACTTTAATTCTTGCCTTGGTAGTAACGGTGTCAGGGAGAAAAACCACTTCTTCACCATCATTATCCGTATGATATTTTAAGATATAAGGATAAGTATATCCCCTGTCAACGGAAAGCATTAAATCAACTTTTTTACAATTTACTAAAGTATTATCGGTATTGGCAACATCCCATTTTATCCTGACAGAATCTCCTTCAAAAAATTGCATGGTACTATTAGGAAATGTTACTAAAAACGGACCAGCACTTTCATCAACTTTAAAATCCACATCCGCCCAGCCAGTTGCGCCTCCTTTTGGATGGTTGTCTCTGGCAATTAATCTGAAATGCAAATCACGGCTATATGAAGGTAATACTTCTCCATTGTAATTGCCCGAAATATTATAAAGGAGATTATAAAGATCCGGAAAATATCTTACCGGTTCGGGTCTTGGTTCAACAGCTGTAAATAATGGTGAATTATCCACGGGATGTCCAATAGGAACAGACGGTCCTGTATCCATTTCTTCCCAGGAATATGACAAATCATCACCTTCGCAGTCAAAACCTTCCCCTTCCAGATAAAAAGGAGTAAGAACAGGTATATAAAATCCGTTTTGATAATTTAGTGTAACGGTTGGAGCACTATTGTCAACCGGGATTTTTTCCGGGCAAATGCTACCACCAAATTCTCTTGAATACCTTTTGATCTGTTCGATTGAAATAGAATGAAACGTTTCAAGGCATTGGTAATCAACATTGTTGTTTCCGCAGAGACCGCAATAAGCCATTATGGTTGTTCCTCCTCCGGGTTCAAAGCCTGTTGACAATGATTCATTGCCATCGCAATTATTGAAAGTATGTGTTGCGCTGAATTGGTGTCCCATTTCGTGGCAGGTAATATTAGTGATAACGTAATTTAAATTGTTACTATACCAACAAGTAACTCCGCGAGCTTTGCTATCTCCACATACTACTCCGAGTCTTGCCACACCGCCAACATCAGAACATCTATTTGTAAATATATGACCGATATCATAATTATTGCTACCTATTCTATTTAAAATAACGTCATTTATTTCTCCTAATAATCCGGTTCCCAATGTTGGATTATCAAATTTATCTGTTTCCGGATCCAAAAATATTAATGTATCATTATTTTCTACTAAATTGAGGTGAATTGCAAATTCATTTTCATAAACTTCATTTATACGATTGACTGAACTGACCATAACTGCAAGAGCCGCTTCTTTGGTGCCACCATGGGTTTTTCCCCATTCTCCCGTACAAGCGAGGGCAAGGCGGTAATTGTATTGTTTTACCGAATCACATTTATCAGCTTCTCTTAATTCCAATTCATCCCCTTTATATTCAGGTGAAGTAATTTCATAATCTTCAAGTACTTCATTATCGTCAAAACCACAAGTTAAATTCACATCACTAATGTCAACTTTATAATCATGCGTAAAATATGACATATAATAATCTTTAATTCCATTTCCAAGAGGATCTATATAAATATTGTTGTGTTTCCAATAAATACTTCCGTAAAAACCATTATATTCAGTAATGCTAAAACGAATATTAACACCGGGAAAATCACGGCTATAACCTTTATAAGAAGATATATTGGGAAATTTTATTGCCAATCCGGGCTCCATAACCGGAGATTTTACCACATCAAACAACATAAAATCACCATCAGGCATCGGAATATACAAAGGCAGGCTTTTGTTTTTTTTGTTAAATTGTAAAGGAGCTTTTTTCAGATATTTTGTCAATCCTTTCAAATCAAGATATACAGGCGAATAATTAATAGGTGTAATATCTCTTTCAATATTTCTTGTAACCGTTATGGTGCTTTCATCAGCCCGTTGCCAAAAATTTTGAGCAAAAAGTCCAAAAGAGCTGAATATAAATAACAATAATAAAAATTTCTTCATAATACAAATTTGTTTAGATAAAATCACTTTTAGTACATATTAATAAGTGATTTTAGCAGCATTTTGTTTAAAAAAATCTAATAGCACATCTGTAAATTTATCACAGATAAATTATATAACGTAAAGTTTTTAAAAATATAGTTCTAAATATTATTTTTTTTATTTTTACAACTTATTTTGATGCAATATCGTTAATCTTTGTAATTGTTTATGTAGAATTGAAATTGTCCGGGTAAAATACTTTTATCTGAAAAGGGCGTTTTTTTGTTATTTCAAAGGCATTTTGAATAAATAGATACATTAATACTAATAATGATCAATGTTTAAATTTAAAAGAAAGAATATTATGTTAAAAGGACTAATAATTGGATTAATAGCAATGGTAGCATTGTTTTTTGGTAACCAATACAAATCATTTAATAGTGGTGAGCAGGAAAAAGCCATTGTTTATACCGTAAAAAACATGTTGGATTATGTTCATTTTTCACCGCAAAAACTTAATGATGATTTTTCTGAAAAAATATATGAAAAGTATCTAAATGATCTTGATGGCTTAAAAAGATTTTTAACCATGCAAGATATTACACGTTTGGAACCATATAAATATCAACTTGATGATCAATTAAGAGATAGTAATTTGGAATTTTTTGATCTATCATATAATATAATAAATGCTTCAATTGATAAGGTTAGAAATTATTATAAGGAAATTTTGGATACTCCATTTAAATTTGATGCAGATGAAAAACTGGAATTGGATCCGGAAAAACGAACATGGCCTGAAAATGATGATGAATTGAAAGAAGTATGGAGAAAATTTTTAAAATATGAAGTTCTGACCAGAGTTGCAGGTAAATTGGAAGATCAGGAAAAAGCCAAAAGTGATACTGTTAAAATTCTAAGTTTTGAAGAAATAGAAAAGGATTCAAGGTCGAAAGTTTTGAAGATCTACAATGATATGTTTGACAGAATAAAAAAACTCAGAAGATCGGACAGGTTTGAGGTTTATATCAATGCCTTTGCAAATCTGGAAGATCCACACACAGAATATTTTTCTCCAAAAGACAAGGAAGATTTTGATATTAGAATGGGTGGTAAACTTGAAGGAATAGGTGCCAGATTGCAGGCTGACGGAGATTATACCAAGGTTGTGAGTATTATTCCGGGCGGTCCTGCATGGAAAGGAAAGGAATTAGAACCCAAAGATTTGATATTGAAAGTTGCCCAGGGAGATTCTGATGATTTTGTTGACCTTACCGGAATGAGACTGGATGATGTTGTGAGATTGATAAGAGGTAAAAAAGGAACAAAAGTAAGATTGGAAGTTAAAAAACCTGATGCTACAATAAAGATAATCGAAATTATAAGAGATGAAGTTATAATTGATGAAACAAAAGCAAAATCTGTTATAGTAGGGTTGAAAAATGAAATTGACAGTATTGGCTTTATCCGTTTGCCAAGTTTTTATTCTGATTTCAAATCGGACGGTAATAATTGTGCAGATGATATAAAAAAGGAGTTAAATAAATTGATTGATAAAAATGTCAAAGGAATAATTTTAGATCTAAGATATAATGGAGGAGGTTCTTTGAGAGATGTGATTAAGATAGCCGGATATTTTATTGAACAAGGACCGGTCGTGCAGGTAAAACCAGGAAAAGAAAAACCATTTATTCATAAAGACAACAATATTGATGTTGTTTATGACGGACCATTGGTTATACTCGTAAATGAGATGAGTGCTTCGGCATCTGAGATTTTGGCTGCTGCAATGCAGGATTACAACAGGGCGGTAATAGTGGGCAGCAAAGCAACTTTTGGCAAAGGAACTGTTCAAAGATTTTTTGATCTGGATAATATGATTCGCGGTGCAGATGATGTGAAACCATTGGGTAATTTGAAAGTTACCACTCAAAAATTTTACAGAATAAACGGAGGATCTACCCAGCTCAAGGGAGTGGAATCAGATATTGTTTTGCCGGACAATTATATGTATATGGATGTAGGAGAGAGAGAATACAAAAATGCTATGCCTTGGGATAAAATAGAAAATCTTGATTATTCGCAGAATGTATTTGTTTTGAACAATAAAGATGAAATTATTAATAAAAGTGAGAAAAGAATAGAACAGGATACCGTATTTACTTATATTAAAGAGAATGCAATGAGGATGAAACATTATTCGGACAGTACTTTAGTCTCATTAAATCTTGATATATTCAAAAAACAAAAAGATGAAAGAAAAAAGAAGGATGATTTTTATAAAAAGAGATTGAATAATGAAATTCCTTCAATGATAGTTGAAAATCTTGATGTTGATTTGCCACATATAGAAATAGATTCTGCAAGAATAGCAAGAAATAAAGAATGGTTAAAGAATATCAGAAAGGATGAATACATCAAAGAGGCAATAAATGTTGTGAAGGATATAGTTGAATTGGAAAAATAAAGTACAAAATAAAAGCAGAATAAAAAAAGCCTTGCATTAAAACAAGGCTTTTTTTATTTATAAATTGTGTAAATTTATTCACAATGCAACCATGCTTTCTTAGAAAGTAAAGTATCCTCATCTTCAACATTGTCTTCATCAGGAACACATGCATCAACAGGACAAACAGAAGCACATTGAGGCTCGTCAAAGAAACCTTTACATTCTGTACATTTATCTGCAACAATATAATAAACGTCTTCAGAAATAGGATCGTTTTCTTCATCAGCATCCATTTCAGCTCCACTTGGAGTAGTAACATCTCCTGAGAGGCATGTACCTTCACTTAATTTCCAGGGTTCTCCCGGTTCATAAATAGCATTATTCGGGCATTCAGATATACAAGCATCACAACTTATACAATCTTCTGTTATTATTATAGCCATAATCAATAGAATTTTTAAGTTAATTAAATAATTTAAGTTTGCAATTATAGTGCTTTTAACTAACAAATCAAATTTTTAGTATTTTTTTTTTGAAATAAGTAGATAAATTCTAAATTGAAGGTAAAAAAATGAAATAATCCGTAAATAATTAACTGTTTTAAAAACATTATTAGCAACTTTGCAAATTATTTTAAAACTGATATAAAATTATGACAACAGAAAATACTCATTTAGAGAAACGATCATTAAAAAATGTAGTGATTCGCTTCGTTGGAGATTCAGGAGACGGAATGCAGTTGACAGGTACTCAATTTTCAGCCACCTCTGCTTTATTGGGAAATGATATTGCAACTTTCCCGAATTATCCTTCGGAAATTCGTGCTCCCCAGGGAACTGTTTATGGAGTTTCGGGATTTCAGGTTCATATTGGGGAAAGTGCTGTTCATACACCAGGGGATGATGTAGATGTTTTGGTTGCAATGAATCCGGCAGCTTTAAAGACAAATTTAAGTTCAGTACCTCCCGGAAAAACAATTATTGTAGATACAGATAGTTTTACTAAAAAGAATATTGCAAAAGCCGGATATGAAGAAAATCCTCTTTTGACGAGTCAAATGGATCCTTATGTAGTGATTGAAGCACCTATTACCAGTCTCACATTAGAATCCATCAAAGATATAGGTTTGGATAAGAGCAGTGCGGACAGAAGTAAGAATATGTTTGCTCTGGGAATGGTGTATTGGATGTTTTCAAGACCTTTGGAGCATACAATAGATTTTTTCAAAAAGAAATTTAAAAATAAACCTTTAGTAATTGAAGCTAATATCAGGGCATTGAAGGCTGGATATAATTATGCTCAAACACTCGAACTCATGCCAAGTCCGTTTGTTGTGCTTCCTGCTAAAATGGAACCGGGTACATATAGAATTATAAATGGTAATACAGCTACAGCTTGGGGATTTATGGCAGCTGCCGAAAAATCAGGACTAGAACTTTATCTGGGTTCTTATCCTATTACTCCGGCTTCGGATATTTTGCATGAATTGGCAAAACATTTACATTTTGGTGTTAAAGCATTTCAGGCTGAAGATGAAATTGCCGGTGTGGTTTCAACTATCGGAGCATCTTTTGCCGGCGAACTGGCGATAACTACTACTTCAGGACCAGGTCTTGCCCTTAAAGGTGAAGCAATAGGACTTGCAATAATGATGGAAATGCCAATGGTGATCGTAAATGTTCAAAGAGGAGGTCCTTCAACAGGATTGCCTACAAAAACAGAACAATCCGATCTTTTGCAGGCAATGTACGGAAGAAACGGAGAGAGCCCGGCAATAGTTATTGCAGCAAGTACTCCTGAAAATTGTTTCGATTATGCTTTTATCGCATCAAAATTAGCGGTTGAACATATGACTCCTGTGATTTTGCTTACGGATGGTTATATAGCAAACGGTTCTGCTCCATGGAAAATAAAAACCGTTGAAGAAATGCCGGAAATAAAAAATAGAAAAGTAACCGGTGTTGAAGGTACATATGAACCTTATGAAAGAGATCCGGAAACTTTAGCAAGAACATGGGCAGTACCGGGAACTCCCGGATTGGAACACAGAGTTGGTGGATTGGAAAAACAAGACATTACGGGTAATGTCTCAATGGATCCTGAAAACCATCAGCATATGACAAAGATCAGACAAGAGAAAGTTGATCGTGTAGCAAATTATATTCCGGAATTAGAAGTTGAAGGTGCTCAGGAAGGAGATTTATTAGTAGTTGGTTGGGGAGGAACTTATGGTAGTTTATTTACTGCGGTAAATAGTATGTATGAGAATGGAGAAAAAATAGGTCTTGCACATTTTAATTATATAAATCCACTTCCGAAAAATACCAAAGAAATATTTAAGAGATTTAAGAAAATTGTAGTTTGTGAATTAAATATGGGGCAATTCCATATGGTATTAACATCACATTTTCCTGAATTTGAATATTACAAACATAATAAAATTCAGGGACTACCATTTTCTGTAGTTGAATTGATGAATAAATTTCAACAAATATTAGATAACAAATAAAATAAAAATAAAATGACAGATACAAATAAACCGGTATATACATTTAAAGACTTTGCCAGCGACCAAGAGGTTAGATGGTGTCCGGGATGTGATGATTATGTGGTTTTAAGATCTATCCAAAAGGCATTGCCTCTGATGAACAGGAAAAAAGAGGACTTTGTTTTTGTTTCCGGAATCGGATGTTCTTCGAGGTTTCCTTATTATATGGATACTTATGGCATTCATGGTATTCACGGTCGTGCAGCAGCATTGGCTACCGGAATAAAATTGGCAAATCATGATCTGAGTGTTTGGATTGCAACAGGAGACGGAGATTCTCTTGCCATAGGCGGGAATCACTTTATCCATTTAATAAGAAGAAATATTGATGTTAATTTGATTTTATTTAATAATGAAATTTACGGATTAACAAAAGGTCAGTTTTCTCCTACCTCTCTTATAGGGCAAAAAACAAAGTCATCTCCTTTTGGGAATATTCAACCTCCTTTTCATCCGGGTGAATTAGCAATTGGCTCGGGAAGTAAATTCTTTGCAAGAGTTGCAGGAGGAGATACCAAATTACAACAACGTATATTTGTGGAAGCTGAAAAATTTGAAGGTGCAGCTATAATTGAAGTGATGCAGAATTGTGTTATTTTCAATGATGGTGCTTATGATAAATACACTGATAAAGCTGTAAAAAGTGATGCTCAATTACGTGTTGAACACGGAAAACCGATGATTTTCGGAAAAGAAAACAATAAAGGTTTGGTGCTTGAGGGATTGAAATTGAAAGTAGTAACAATAGGAGAAAACGGAGTAACTGAAGGTGATATTTTGGTTCATAATGCCATAGATCCGGATCCAACATTGCATTTGATGTTGGCGAGATTGGAAATGCCGATAGTTGTAGGTGTTATCAGAGCGGTTCCAGGTAAAACAGTAGATGAATTATGTAATTTAAGATTGGCAGAAACCAGGGCGAAATCACCTTTCAAATCGGTTAATGATTTGTTTGCAAGTGGTGAAACATATGAGGTTAAGTAATTTCTAAATTTAAAATTAGTAATAATGGGTTCACAAGCTTTAGTATTGTTTTTTTTAACAGGTGCATTTTTTATAGGTATTGCGATATCCATAGCAGCTTTGTTTGCACCCAGATCTTCAAATCCTCAAAAATATGAACCATGGGAATGTGGAATGCCTGTTTTTGGAGATGCGAGGATTCAATTTAAAGTAGGATATTATTTATTTGCAATTATTTATTTAATATTTGATGTGGAAATAGTTTTTCTTGTTCCATGGGCGGTAGTAATGAAAAAAGTCGGCACAGTCGCTTTTGTTGAAGCATTGATATTTTTAGTAATATTGGGACTTGGACTTATTTATGCATGGAAAAAACGAGCATTAAAATGGGAGTAGAAAAAGAAGTTAAAAAAGAAGTATTAAAAGACGATTTCCCCGGGCAGGTTATTCCGGCGGGAAACGGAGGAAATATCGTCGTAGGAGTACTTGATAAGATAATAAATTGGGGAAGATCCAATTCTTTATGGCCATTATATTTTGGTACTAGTTGTTGTGCTATTGAAATGATGCAAACAGGTGCTGCCCGGCATGACTGGTCAAGATTTGGTTTTGAAGTTGCAAGACCAACTCCACGTCAGGCGGATGTTATAGTGATTGCCGGTACCATAACCAATAAAATGGCTCCTGCATTAAGAAAACTTTATGATCAAATGGCCGAACCTAAATATGTAGTTGCTATGGGTGCATGTGCTATTTCAGGCGGGCCGTTTTATTATAATTCATACTCGGTTGTCAGGGGTGCAGACCATGTTATTCCTGTAGATGTTTATGTTCCCGGATGTCCTCCGAGACCTGAATCTTTATTGGATGCAATGATCAAGTTGCAAAAGAAGATCAGATCTACAAAAAACAGTGAGAGAGTAAATCCAATAGAAGGGTTTGATGAAGGAAAATAGTATTTTAGGTTTTATACCGATTAATAAATAAATAAAATAAAATGACACGTACCGAATTACAATCGTTTTTATCTTCCAAAATGGAAGGACTTGAATTTGGAGAAGAAACTACTCAATATCTAACGGTTACCGCACCAAAGGAAAAACTCAGAGAATTGATGTTCCTTTTAAAAGATACTGAGGAACTGGCATTTGATTATATGTTTTCGCTTACGGCTGTAGATTGGTTTCCAAAATCTCTTGGTGTTATCTATCATCTTGAAAGTACAAAATTCAGGCATATTCTGGTAGTACATGTTAATACGGGAAACAGAGAAGATGATGTGACGATTGATACTGTTTCGGATATTTATCCTACAGCACATTTTCATGAAAGGGAAGCTTATGATCTGATGGGAATCATATTTGACGGGCATTCTGATCTGAGGAGATTGTTTCTTACAGATGATTGGGTTGGACATCCTCTTAGAAAAGATTATGTTGACGAAGCAAATATGATTGTTAAATAGAAATTTTGAACTAAAAAGAAAATAAAACAGTATGACAACTACTGATACAAATACAGAATTGAAAACTCAGGAGTATCTCATTAATATGGGACCCCAACACCCTGCGGCACATGGTGTTTTGAGATTGATATTGACGGTTGACGGAGAAATAATCCATAAAGTAGATCCTGATTTGGGTTATATTCACAGGTCGATCGAAAAAATGTGTGAAAGAGATACATATAAACAAATAGTGCATTTAACTGACAGATTGGATTATTTGTCTTCACATATGAATAATGAAGCTGTTTGTCTTGCTGTAGAAAATGCAATGGGAATAGAAGTTCCGGAAAGAGTGAAATATATCAGAACCATCATGGATGAACTAACCAGGCTTGCTTCTCATCAATTATGGTGGGGTGTTATGGGTATGGACATCGGAGCATTGACGACATTTATGTATGCTTTCAGAGACAGGGAGATGATCAATGATATAATGGAAGAAACAGTTGGTGCAAGATTGACTATGAATTATAATATTCCCGGAGGTTTGATGTTTGATATTCATCCTAATTTTCAAAGAAGAGTAAAAGAATTTATTAAACATTTTAGAAAAGCATTGCCCGAATACAATACTTTATTGTCCGGAAATATAATTTTCAAGAAAAGACTTCAGGGGATAGGATATATTTCAAAAGAAGATGCTGTTGCTTATGGTGTATCAGGACCTTCAGCCAGAGGTTCAGGTATTTCATGTGATGTTAGAAAAATTCATCCATATAGTGCTTATGACAAAGTAGAATTCAACGAGGTATTGATCGAAGGTGGTGATTCTTATGACAGGTATATGGTAAGGATGAAGGAAATGGAAGAATCAATGAATATCATAGAGCAGTTGATAGATAATATTCCTGAAGGTGATTATCAGGTAAAAACACCTGCGCTTATTAAATTACCAAAAGGAGAGTATTACCAAAAAGTTGAATCAGCCAGAGGAGAATTTGGAGTATTTATTATCAGTGATGGCAAGAAAAGTCCTTACAGACTAAAATTCAGATCACCCGGATTTTCAAACTTATCTATATTGGATAAAATATCACGTGGTCATAAGATAGCGGATTTGGTTGCTATAATGTCCTCATTGGATTTTGTAATTCCGGATATTGACAGGTAGTGAGTAATGAGTGGTGAGAGATTGATACAGATTGAATTAGATTGCCGGAAGATTGGAATATTGCAGTTTGTTTTTGTTTGTTGTTCGTTGTTCTGTGTTTGGTGTTCTGTGTTTGGTGTTTTTGAAGCGTGGAAATTTGGACTGTCAAATTTATTTGACAGAGAGATAGTTTTGATTGTTAAAAGCCCCAGAGGGGCGACATTATGGTAGAGCCGGTTGTACGCAACCACATAGTTATTTTGGCGGTCTCGGCTAAGCCGAGATGTGGCGAAGCAAACAAAAATAGTGACAAAATAAAAAATATTAACGAAGAGATGGAGCAAAAAGGTGAATTAGAGAGGTGATGTTTTGAAAAGTAGATTGCCGTCTGCTTTAGCTGACGGTTTTAAGAAAAATGCGGGATTTTTGGGCTTTAGCCCGATAAAAAGGGAAATATTTGAATTAATGATTTTGAAAAGCGAGGCAGAGACACTCGCTTATCAGAGTATTAAAATATTGGCTTTAATAAAATAAAATTAAATATAGAAATATGTATGATTTTTCAAAAATGACAGGAGCAATTCATGAGTGGTTGAGTTCGTTGATGCCATCAGTACTGGTAACTACAGTTGAATGGATACTTATCGGAGTTGTTTTTCTGGCTCTTTTTGCTATTTTGGGACTGGTTTTGGTAATACTGGAAAGAAGAATTGCCGGATTTTTTCAGTTTAGATTAGGTCCCAACAGGGTTGGTCCTCAGGGGATGTTTCAAACAGTAGCAGATACGGTAAAATTATTATTAAAAGAGTTGGTCAGTACAGATAAAGTTGATAAGTTTTTATATAATGTAGCTCCGTTTTTTGTGATAATAGCCCCTCTGATGATTATGGCGGTTATACCTTATGGTTTGGGACTAACGGCTTATGATATTAATATCGGGTTGTTTTTTGTAATGGCAATATCATCAATTGGAGTTATTGGAATTTTACTTGCCGGTTGGTCTTCCAATAACAAATATTCTCTAATCGGTGCTATGAGAAGTGGTGCGGTTATTATCAGTTATGAACTATCGATGGGATTGTCATCTCTTCTTGCGATAGTTTTACTTGCAGGTTCTCTAAATTTGAATGATATAGTAATGAGCCAGGAAGCAGGATGGTGGTTATTTAGAGGACATATTCCTGCAGTAATAGCATTTATTATATACATTATTACCGGTACTGCAGAAACAAACAGGGTGCCATTTGACCTTACGGAAGCTGAATCTGAATTAGGGGCAGGATTCCATGCTGAATATTCAGGAATTAAATTTGCATTTTTCTTTCTTTCAGAATTTGTAAATATGTTTATTATAGCTGCATTGGCTGCAACTATATTTTTAGGTGGTTGGTTACCGATACATATTCCGGGATGGGAAGGATTCAATAACATAATGGATTATATACCTGGTCCTATTTGGTTTTTCTTAAAGACAGGAGCTATTATTTTCTTACTTATGTGGTTTAGATGGACATTTCCAAGATTGAGAATAGATCAAATATTGACATTGGAATGGAAATATTTATTGCCAATAAGTTTATTAAATCTTGTATTGATGGCTTTTGTGGTTATGATGGGATGGGTATTTTAAATAATAATTATTAGAAAAAGAATTAAAATGAACGCAATAATAAATTATTTTTCGGAGGTTATAAACGGAGGAATAACTTTGTTGAAAGGTATGGGAATTACCGGAAAACACTTTGTTAGAGCTCCAAAAGAGATTATTACCCAGCAATATCCGGATAACAGGGACACACTGACATTTGGAGACAGATTCAGAGCTCAGCTTTTTATGGAGCATAATGAAGAAAACCAAAACAGATGCGATGCTTGTCAAACATGTGAAACTGTATGTCCTAATGGATCGATAGAGGTGGTTTGGCACAGGGAAGCTGATCCGGAAACAGGAAAGAAAAAGAAAGTATTGGATAAATACGTATACCATCTTGGTATGTGTACTTTTTGTAATTTATGTGTTTTGGCATGTCCTACGGAAGCTATCAAAATGAATAAAGAATTTGAAACAGCTGTTTATGACAGATCCGAATTAACAAAAGTGTTGAATAAACCGGGATCTAAATTCAGTCAGGATTATGTAGATAAAACAATTGGTAATAAATAATCAGCGGGAATCAAATATGATATCTCAATTAAAAAAGAAAAATTGATATGGGAGCACAAATAATGTTTTATATTTTAGCAATAACTATAGTGGTTTTTTCTCTTCTTGCCGTTACCAGCAGAAAAGTGATGAGAGCTACTATGTACTTGTTGTTCACACTGATAGCAACAGGAGGTATTTATTTTTTGATTGATTACAATTTTATGGGTGGTGTTCAATTGATAGTGTATGCCGGTGGTATTGTTGCTTTGATAGTTTTTGCAGTAATGTTGACTGAAAAAATAGACTCTAAAATAGCCTTACCGGATAAAACAAGAATAATTTTGGCAGGATTATTATCCGTTGTAGGGTCGTTTGTTACTATTTATATTCTTCTTTCACATCCATTTGAAGAAACGACCAAAGATATTGGACAATCGGTAAGTGTTATTGGTGAAAATTTGCTTAATTACGGTGATGGCGGATATGTTTTGCCTTTTGAGGTTGTCAGTATTTTATTATTAGCATCACTGATTGCAGCCATAGTTGTGGCAAAAAGAAAATTTGATAATTAATATAATTAATAGTTATGGTACCAGGAGTAGGAATTACACATTTTTTAATAGTATCCACACTTATGTTTTTCATAGGTATTTATGGATTTCTTACAAGGAAAAACCTGATCACTATTTTAATTGCAATTGAGTTGATATTAAATTCGGTAGCGATAAATTTTATAGTGATAAATAAATATCTGTTTCCGGAAAAGATCAACGGACAGATATTTTCAATATTTATTATTGCCGTAGCTGCGGCTGAAGTAGCGATAGCGATAGCGATAGTAATAGATTTTTACAGGATCAATAAAAGTATTGATGTAGAGAAAGGGGAGATGATGAAGTATTGAAAGGGGGGAATGTGATTGGAATGATGAGTTTTTTCATGTTGCAAGTTGCAAGTTACATGTTGCATGTTTTTGAAGCAAGTGGCTTGGACTGTCAAATTTATTTGACAGAAATTGTAGAGACTGAAAAATTGAGAGGTTTATAGTGGATTGCCGTTTTGAAAAAAATACAAGGTTTTGTGGGCTTTAGCCCAATGAAGTGAAAAATTTGAGTTATTGATATTGAGGTTTGAAAGCGAGGTCAGAGACACTCGCTTATCAGGGTCAGAGACGTTCGTTTATCTGTTTTTT
Organism: Saprospiraceae bacterium; assembly: GCA_027031145.1. Lineage (GTDB taxonomy): Bacteria > Bacteroidota > Bacteroidia > Chitinophagales > Saprospiraceae > JADJGA01. The sequence goes on from JALVEG010000071.1 coordinate 16,294, forward strand.
TTTGCACAGCAGCCCCCTCTGGCAACCCCCAGTGAAATGCTTCGTTGATTTCACGGGGTAAACCGCAAAGGCAGGTTAATGAAAAAATGCAGATTATATTTTTAAGCGGGTGGTCTGGACTGTCAAATTTATTTGATAGCAGGTGTTGTTTGGTGATATAAAAAGCCCTGTTAAGGGCGACATTATGGTAGAAAAAAAGGCAAACAATCATATAAAGCCCCAGAGGGGCGATATTATGATAGAACACGGTTAACAAAACCCCTTAATTATTTTGGCGGTCTCGGCTAAGCCGAGATGTGGCGAAGCAAACAAAAATAGTGACAAAATGAAAGGGTGGTTGGCTGTTTGCAAAGAGGTCGGGAGACCCCTGTACATTATTATTACAGGGCAGGC
>JALVEG010000072.1 GCA_027031145.1 Saprospiraceae bacterium
AGAAGAAATTAGAACTGATAATCTAATAGTAAATCAAGAATTTAAAGTTAGTAAAACTTTAAAAACACATAAAATTCATAATATTTACTATACAAATAATATTTTGTTTTATCCAGATTTTGATAATGTAAAGCAATTTTCAAGACATTTGGAAAATATTTCTAATGAATATTTGTTTGAAAAAGTTTCTGAACAAATTCAAAATCAATATAAACATAACTTATATAGTTTTTTAAGACAAATAAAACCATTGTTTGAAAGCGAAATGATCCAGTATGGTTTAAGAGCTTTTTATGAAAAGGGAATTCAATTTCCTAATGATTGGCAAGAATTTCAATATATTTTTATAGATTTTGATTTTAGATACATCTTGACTTCTTTTGATTATAAAATTAAAAAATTGCGAGAAAAATTTGATTCTGAAGATAATAATAGCAATAAAGAAATAGAAAATTTATTATATATTAAAAATTTAATAAATTATAAAATAGGAATTAAAAATAGAATAGATTGGGAATATTTTATAAAATATTTATGTATTTTAAATTTCATTGTTTCTGCTTATAATGGAATAGGAGGTTTAATACATGAAAAAATAATTTTTCAAGCAATTGAAAATGTGAAAGCTAAGATAGGAGATATCTTAAATGATTTAGATAAAAGTTATAATGCGATAGACTCATTCATAATTACATTTGATAAAGATTTTATAGTCGACGGAGCAATTAATTCTCTTCCTAGACAATATTTTAACAAAGTCAATAAACTTATATCCAAATTGGACAAATTTGGAGAATATTTTGATAAACAAAACTATCGTTTTAAATTACCCCTTAATAAAGATAGTATTAATGATACATTAGAAATTATAAAACTACATCAAGAAATTACTGTCACAGTTGCCAAATTTTTAAATTTTGATTTATATCCTTGGATGTCAGATGGGCACAAAGAGTTTTTTTATATCTTTTCTAAAATTTTTATGGCTTTAGAAACGCCATTTGATAAACCGAAAAAAAATGAAACAATAATTTTATTATTAGATGAAATCATTAATTTTATTCATCCAAATTGGCATAAGCAGTTTATAAAAATTATATATGATTTTTTATCTAATAATTATAAACAATATCAATTTCAAATTATTTTAACGACACATTCACCTTTTATTATATCTGACTTACCAAAACAAAATATTATATTTTTAGACAAAGATGAGAACGGAAAATGCAGAGTTGTTGATGGATTGAAAGAGAAAAAGGAAACTTTTGGAGCAAATATCCATACACTGCTTAGCGATAGTTTTTTTATGGAAGATGGGCTTATTGGAAAATATGCAGAAGAAAAAATCAATGATGTAATTAATTATTTGATTGGTAAAGAATCTAATATAAAAGATGATACTAAAGCTCAAAAGTATATCAATATCATCGGTGAGCCAATTATTAAAAAAGAGCTTCAAAGAATGCTTGATAGCAAAAGGTTGGAGAAAGTGCAAGAGATAGATGTACTAAAGAGAAATATTGCAGTATTGCAAGCAAGATTGGAAAAATTGGAAAATGAAAAAGATAACAATAACTAGTAATATCAAGGAGCAATTTAAAAATTTGGTGTTTTCTGTCATCAAAAAGGATAGAAATGGAAATCTCTTTTTTGAGAAAAGAAAAGATGGGAAAATATTGTTTAGTATAACACTGAGAGAATTAAATGAGTTGGTCAATAAAAAATTGAAAAACTTTGATAATAGTATAAATTTTGAAAAATTGATGACTGCAGAATTTGATTATTTAAAAAATCTAACTGAATATATTGACAAAAATAAAGAATTCACAAAGCTTACTGAAAAGGAGAAAGAATATTTCTATACCCTGTATGAAAGATTAAAAAAGTCGGAATTTATAAAGCTTTTGAATGTCACAACCTGTTTGTATTGTAATAGGAATTATGTTTTTAATTTTAAGAAGGGTAAGAAATTGAAGACTACAGCACAATTGGATCACTTTTACAATAAAAAGAATTACCCTTATTTAGCTGTGAGTTTATATAACTTGGTTCCTTGTTGTTCAACTTGCAATTTAAGAAAATCTAGTCAAAAAGTAGATATTTTTCATCCGTATGTAGACAGTTTTGATGACTATGCAAAATTTACAGTCACTATTACAAATTCTGATTTTTATTATTCATTAGACGGCTTTGAAATCGATTTAGAGCCAAAACAAGATTTTTTGCTAAATAGAGTTAGAACGCATATAGAGATATTTGAATTGAAAGACTTGTATAAGAAACATAAAGATATAGTGTTAGAGCTAATTAAAAAAAAGTATATGTATCAAGAGAGTTATTTGGATGAGCTCTTAAAAAAATACGAAGGAACACTATTTAAAAACAGAGAAGATTTACTGCGACTAGTAAGTGGAGGATATATAAATGAAGATGAGATTAATAAGAGGCCTTTGTCGAAGCTAATTAAAGATATATCAGAAGATTTAGAGATTTTTTAATAAAGGGTGTGTATGAGCGTACTTATGGAGATAGCCATGTTTCCCACCGATGTGGGGGAGAGCAAGAGCAAGTATGTGGCCGAAGTTTTGAAGGTGATCGAAAATAGTGGGCTACCCTACCAGCTCACACCGATGGCTACTATCGTAGAGGCCGAGAGTGTGGAGGAGCTCTGTGCGCTGGTGCCCAAGATGTACAAAGCCTTGGAAGCGATGGGGGTAGGGCGGGTCTATAGTGTCATCAAGTTCGATATCCGCCCTGGCAAGAGCAATAGGCTGCGCCAAAAGGTGGAGTCCGTACAAAAACATCTTCGTAAATAGCTTTGGGCATTTTGCCCATCTATATTACCATATCTGCACAATATTTTATCTTTAATATATAAATCTTCTAAACAAATTATTTATGATTTAAAAATATTTTAATTTAATTTATTATTGTAATAAGAAAGATTCAAAGGATCCATCATGAAACGCATATTTATATTTTTGATAGGTTTGTATATCTTCGCTTTTGGCGGATATGTAGAGGATTTGGAAAAATTTCTTGTCAATAAACACAATTTTGTCGTCAATGGAATATTTTACATTTATGATTTCAATAAAGACGGTCAGATAGCTCGAAATGATTGGATATACCTCTCGGTAGACGACAACAATGCGTATCGACTCCTTGGAAAAGTTCCTACTTCCAATGATCCTTTTGGATGGATGAAACTAAACTCAATACCTGATGATTTAGATTTAGATAATCCTGCTGGGATTTTTATTTTTATCAATTATCCGGGAGACGAGACCACCAATTTTTCTTGGCTTTATGTGATGATGGATGGTTCTATATACAAATTGATGGGTGCTACACCACGGGGTGATTTTGTCTATCTTGATCTCGATGGAGATGGAATACCTGATGCATTGCCTGATCTCGATACAAATTTATCGTTGGAAGGAGACAAACTCTATATTACATTCGTTTGCAAAAACAGTATATGTCAGCAAGGTTTTAGCGTAGATTCACTGTTTCCAAAAGATATAAATGAATCAAAACTAGCAAAAGAGCTTCCCGGAGCTATAATCAAAGTAGATGCAGATGTGAATGAATCGAGTGCAGAGGCAGTAGAGAAAAGCGTAGAGACCTACGGCAATGAAGCAAAGAGAATTGATGATACTACTTATCAGCTTTTTGTGCCTATAAGCGATGAAAATATTGGCAAGCCACTCTTTATAGATGGTGAATTTGTAGGACTTATTGATAATGTCACCCCACAAAATGGCTCTACCATAGTCAAGACACGCCATGCCAAATCTATCGAAGATGTTTATCAATCAATCTCATTTAAATTTAGAACTACAGATATGGCAAGGGTTTTGCAAAGAGGTATCAATCAGCATCTCTTGGTAGGAACGTATGACTATATGAATAAAGAGCCTCTTCGCATCTCTTTGAAAAAAGGAAGTCTTCTTCGAAACGGTAGTGATGATGTAATCCTTCGCATTGATTTTCCAAAAGGCTATACCATTCCATTGGATGTGCAAAGAATGGAATGCGATTTTGCTACCAAAAGATGCAGTATCCCAGATACACGCGACTTCAACTATCATCTTGATGTACCAATACAATATGCCTATCCCGATGAGGATAGTCCAAAATTGGAAATCTCTACCGAGGGTAGTTACATAGAGCTTGGTCTTGGCAATAGTATGGAGTTTGAATATAACAAATGGATCATCCCATTTCGTTTGCACTTCGATGATACCATGAGCGCATATTTCAAAAGTAATATCAAATTCCAAATCAAAGGCAATGCACAAAATTTGGCAAAATCAGGCCTGAAATTTGAAAAAGAGCTTGAAATACTAAGGCCTTTCAAGGTAGAAATTCCTCTACCTCCAACACCTCCAATTCTTAAGGCTCTCAAAGTCTATGTGGAGTTCAAACCAATGTTTACCTTTGGGGCAGAGGGGAAACTTGAAGGAAAAGTGGAGTATCAGCACTCTTTTTATCGACAAGGAAACGTGCATATCCTCTATAACTACAAAGGTCCTAAAGATTTTAGCGCCAATATAGCAGATGGAGGTAAAAAAGCAAATCAAAACAACCTCAATGTAGAGATCACAGCAGAAGCCAAAGCCTATATTTTTCCAAACATCACTTCTATTCCATCAATCAAACCGCGCTTTGTAGATTGGCCGTTGACATTCGTATCGGTGCAAAGCGGCATAGCGGTTGAAAGTACTTTAACTGGCAAAATAGATCCAAATTTCTTGCTAGAGCCTTTTACAGATAGTGCAGGTAAAACTTATAGCGAAGCTGAACTCAAAAGCGCTCTACTTGGTAAAGTTCGAGGTAAATGGCTCGTCTATTTGGGAGAGAAAGAGCTATACAAAAGCGATGATTATACAGATTTGAATAGCACTAAAGAGTTTGTACTGTTGGATTGGAAGATCCAGCTATTGCAAAAACCGCAGATCAAAGTGACACAGCAAAACGATAACTATCTTATTACTTTTGCAAGCAGTGATGATACAAAAATACAAAAACATATCAAATACTGCTACCGCAAGGCCTCTATCGATGTGCCTTTAGCAGATATCAAAAAAGAGGATATTCCAAATTGTCCAACTGTATGGAAACAAGGCCATGCGCCGATAGTGTTGCAAAAGAATGAGCAGATCAAAGTAAGAGCATTTTTGCTCAA
>JALVEG010000073.1 GCA_027031145.1 Saprospiraceae bacterium
AAGAAGAAAGAAGCTTTGACCGCATTAGAAGAAATCTATGTTAACGACAAAAAAAATCCTGATGAATATATTGAGTATATAAAAACAATCCCTGGCGTAGAGGTAGAAGGTTTGTATCAGGATTCACTAAATTTTGTTACAGCCAAACTTAGTTTTGATGATGACAGTCTGGAAACAGCTATTAAATCGTTCAATGATTATCTCGAAAAATATGATGGCGGATATTATTCTCTGGATGCTCACTATTATAGAGCAGAAAGTTATTTAAGTAACAAAAAATATTCTAAAGCTCTTAAGGATTATGAATACATAATAAAACAAGGATATAATAATTTTTATGAATCATCATTGTATAAAGCAGCTATTATCAGTTTCAACAGATTAAAAAAATACTCAAAAGCACTTAAATATTATAAAAAACTGGAAGAAATAGTCAAGGATGAAAATAAAAGATATAATGTTCAATTGGGTGCAATGAGAGCTGCTTTCAGGCTCAACAACTACAAAGATGTAAAAAAATACGGCAATAAAATTCTTAACAATCCTCTTACAACGGAAAAAGAAAGATCTGCGGCCCATTATTATATTGGCAAAGTGGCTGAATCCAACAAAGTTTACGATAGCGCATTATTGCATCTCAATAAAGTAATAAGAGCAAATAAGAACAGTAATCTTGCAGCAGAAGCCCGTTATTTGATAGCGAGAATATATTTCAATCGCGGAGAAACCAATCTTGCTAAAAAATTGATAAAAGAGGCAAATTCCAGAAACTCGGCATATCCTTACTGGGTAGCCAAAGGATTGATTCTTCTTTCAGATATTTTTATAAAGACAAATGATTTGTTCAATGCCAGAGCTGCTTTGGAAGCAGTAATGGAAAACTATAAAGAAGATAAAAATATTATCAAAACAGTTGAAAAGAAATTATCTGAATTAGAGAAAATGGAAAATGAGAATAGTAGATTGGAAAAAGAAAATTCAGACGGAACTATTAAACTAGATTCAATAAAATAATAAATAAATGAAGCAGATATTTATATTTTTAATGATATTTATTTCGGGATTCCTTTTTTCGCAGGAGGATAATATCAAATTTGATGAAGTAAAAGTTATCAAGGAATTCAGTGCAACTCTCGGAGACTTCAATAAGATCAATATCGATCCCGTTCTTCCTGTTTTTGATCTGAAATCAAGAAGGTATAAATATACAGTCAGATCAGTGCCGGTAAAACTGGATTATGAAAAACCACAAATTCGACCTCTGGCATTAAAAACTGAAAATTCGATAAAATCAAACAAGTACTATATTAAACTTGGTTATGGATTTCCCAAATATTTAAAAGCAGAATTATCTTTGGGATATAAGAAGAAAAATATGAATTCAAATTTTCTTTTCAAGCATATTTCTATTGATAATTCATCTTCGATTAAGGATCAAAAGATTTCCAAAACCGGATTGGATTTTAGTTTTTTCAACAGAAAAAATGTATCTGACCTTGAATACGGATTAAAAATAAATCTGGAAGGAGATTATTATTATTTATATGCTACTCAAGCCAACAGCGACACATTATTACCATATACAAACAACAAGAGAAGATTTTTCAAAGGAGATTTCAAAGGTAGTTTTAAGAAAGAAAATATTTTTGACAAACTGGATAATACTACAGAATTCAATTATAAATTTTTGCAATTGAATACTTCAGGTGAAATTGAAAATAATCTTGCAATCAAAAACAAGAGCAAAATTTCAGTGAATGAAAATATGCATTTTATTATTCCGGTATATACAGATTTGATATTTTCAAATAGTAATTATTATTTATTTGGGACACAACCTAAATATATTTTCAATTCCAAACTTGTAAACATAAAATTAGGAGGTGATATTATAAAATCTCAAAGTGAATTTTATGCCTATCCCTATGCTGAATTATCATTAAATATCTTCCATAACTTTTTGGAAATATTCGGTTCCATCACCAACAATATTTATAACAATAGTAACTATTTAAAGACAATTGATAATCCATTTCTTAATTTTGATAAAGATTCCATAGCAACTTCAGTCTTCAATAATTACACTGCAGGTGTAAGAAGCAGTCTGGAAGGGGCAAAAATAGAATTTCATACTACTTTTCAAAGATTTAATAATAAGCTGTTCTTTATTAATTCTTCTATAGACAAACGTACTTTTGATGTCATTTATGACAATGGTACCAATATCAAACTGGAAGCAAATGTATCATATAAGTTTATTCCTCAGTTAGAAATTTTTGGAACTTTGACTAAGCATTTTTATAAATTGGATAATCTGAATAAAGCCTGGTTCAATCCGGATTTTACAGCAAATTTCACAACAAAATCAAATTTATTCGCTGATAAACTACAAATAAAAGGAGAATTGTTTTTTGCTTCTCAAAGTTGGTATCAGGGATTGGACGGTAATAATTATAAACTTGATCCTCTTTTCGATATCAGTGCCGAAGCTAAATATAAATTATTTAAAAATTCATTTGTTTTTGCTGAATTGAATAATATTTTTGCGCAAAAATACCAAAAATGGTATCAGTATCCAACACTTGGATTAAACTTTATGGGAGGTATTGAAATACAATTTTAAAGATTGATTAAAGGTAACTACTCAGGTGGGATGCTTTTGAGATGAAAAAATACGATTTTTTTGCCAGATGAAGCTTATTTTTTGAAGGCATAGTGGAGCTACGTCAAAAAAAATAGCTGAAATATGGCGAAAAAAAGAGATTTTTTCAATCAAAATGATTCGACCTGAGTAGTTACTATTAAAGTATCTTCTTTCTTTTTGCAAGCAATGTACTGGAGATAACTCCAAACAACACAACGGAAACAGAACTTATCGGCATTAAAACAGCTGCGATCAAAGGAGATAGATTGCCCGTTGCAGCAAAACTTATACCTACCACATTATACATAAATGCTATTATATATGCGGCAAAAATCAATTTTCTTGATTGCCTGATATAATCGATATAATCCTTAATCTTAGAGAATCTGTCTGCACTGACTATGACATCACTTGCCGGAGTAAAGTTATTAATATTCTCTGTTATTACAATTCCCACATTGCTTTTTTGCAATGCTCCTGCATCATTTAACCCATCACCGAAAAACATAATCTTTTCACCTTTATCCTGTTGAGCTGAGATATAATTTAGTTTATCTTTGGGTTTTTGGTTAAATAACATCACAGTGCCGGCAGGAAAAAGTTTTTCAAGATTTTCCCTTTCAGAATCTGAGTCTCCCGATATCAATGCTAATTTGAAATTAGAAGCAAAATAATCAATAAAATCCTTAAGTCCCTGTCTGTATTTATTTTTAATAATAAATTTTCCTTTTATTTTTCCATCAATTGAAATAAAAACACCTTTAGAATTATTGGCATTACTGTTTTTTACAAAAGATTCCGATCCAATTTTTATAACATGTTCAGCTGATTTACCTATAATTCCTTTTCCAATAATCTCTTCAAAATCATCAAAATCAACAATCTTTGATTCAATACTTTCATATATTTGGCGACTTAGAGGATGCTGAGAATGATATGTCAGTGATTTTATCAATATTTTATTCTCATCAGTCAATTCTTCTCCTTCAAAGTAAACTTCATTTTTCAACGCATAAGTCAAGGTCCCTGTTTTATCAAATACTACCCTGTCCAATTTTTGGATTGATTCAAATACTCCTGTGTTTTTTAGATAAAAATCATTTCTTCCCAAAATCCTTAATGCATTACCAAATGTAAAAGGAATGGATAAAGCTACAGCGCAGGGACATGCTACAACCAAAACGGCAGCAAATGCAAAAATAGCTTTGGCTGGATCATTATAAAGCCAGTAAATCAATGTTGCAAAAGCAATTGTTAATACAATATAAGTAAAAGAAGTCCCTATTTTATCCGCCAACTCACTCATAGGCTTTTCTTCCTTTTTATCAAAAGCACTATCATTCCATAACTGAGTAAGATAGCTCTGTGACACTCGTTTTGTTACAGTCATTTCCATAGTATTACCAATCTGTTTCCCTCCTGCAAAAATCTTTTGTCCAGGTTGTTTTGGTACGGGTATGGATTCCCCTGTAACAAAACTATAATCTATATTTGCATTTCCTTTAAGCAAAATACCATCAGCAGGGATCAATTCATTATTTTTTATTATTATAGTATCACCCGGCTCCAGTTTGTCAACAACAACAGTCTTCTCACTTATTTCAGTATTCTCAGGATCAATGATTTTTTTAGTTACAGCAATTGGAAAATATGATTTATAATCCCTCTCGAATTCAATGGAATGATATGTTTTTTGTTGGAACCATTTTCCTACCAATAAAAAGAAAATCAAACCTGCAAGACTATCAAAATATCCATGTCCCGTTCCTGAAATTGTTTCATAAACACTCCACAGAAAAATCGATAAAATTCCAAGGCTGATTGGCACATCTATATTCAGATTTTTTTTCCTGATACCCAACCATGCAGATCTCAGATAATCCGACCCTCCATAGAATACAACAGGAATAGAAATTACCATATTAAGATAACTAAAAAATGTAAAAAATCCTTCGTCGGATTCTTTTACCATTCCAAGATATTGGGGAAAGGTAAACATCATCACATTACCAAAAGCAAAACCTATAAAACCAAGCTTATAATACAGCGATTTGTCAGCGATCTTTTTGGTTTTATCTTCAAGATTTGACATATTTATTGAAGGAGCATAACCGATCGAATCTAAAAGTTCAACAACATTCCTCAATGATATTACTTCATTATAAAAATTGATAAATATTTCTTTTTTTGTAAAATTAACTCTTGAAACGCTTATCCCTTCATTAAACTTATATAGATTTTCCAACAACCAGACACATGCTGCACAATGCATTTGAGGCAAGTGAAATGTAACTTTTGTGATATTACCATCTGTAAAATCTATTAGCCTCTCAATCACATCCTCATCATCCAACCAACTATATTGCGCCTGCTTGCGACCTTTAAGACTAAAACCTGCATTTTCATCAATATCATAATAGGCACACATACCGGTATTATCAAGAATTTCATAAACGGTTTTACAACCATTACAACAAAAATATTTATTACCAATATGAATATCTTCATTCGAACATATATCACCACAATGATAACATATCAATTCTCCTTTGCTATTTCTTAAAATTTCTTCCTGATCCTCACCGGAGGTCTTCTTATTATCCAGGTCTAATTCTAAATTATCAACTTCTATCATTATCCAATTAAATCAAATTATATAAATCAAAACGAAGATAAAATAAATTCGAATAAAAACAAAGTAACTACTCTAATAGGCACTTTTTTAAATAAAAAAATCAGTTTTCTATCTCAAAAGCATCCAATACAAGCAGATGCTTTTATTTATTTTATTTTTTTTATTACCTTTGAATTTAAAATTCATGTACCTTCACTGGCAGTATGCTTTTGAAATGAAAATAATTCATTAATAAATTAGTTTAAAATGAAAAAGAAAATCACTTTTATCCCCTTTTTATTATTTTTGATAGTACAATCTGTTTTCGGCCAACAAGCTTTTTTGGTTTATTTCAAAACTTCCGATTATGATACAATAAACTCTACCTTAAAAGTAGATGTAAAAGTAAAAGATTATATTGATGTTTACTCTGCTCAAATGTATATGACATGGGATTCTTCAATATACTATTTCGATAGTCTTAGTAATATAAATTCAGAACTCAAGAATTTTAAATTCAATACAAAAATTCAATACGCTGAAGATAATAATTTGGCTACAATCTGGTATGATACGGAAACAAGTAGTTTACCTGATGATACGACTATATTTACAGTCACTCTGAAAGTGACAGGTGCCCCTTGTGATAGTACCACTTTAAAACTTATTAATCTTCCGGCTTTCAGACAATCCCTGACAGTATATGCAAAAGACGGTGAATACATTGAAGAAAGTATCAGGTATAATGAGTTTTTAATGTCAATACCAGGAGAAAATTGTAATACTACAACTAATGTAAAAAATGATTATTTAGATCTGCCTGATTATATCGTTTATCCAAATCCTGTTGCAGACGAAGTAAATATTGATTTATTAAATAATATTCCTGGTGAATACAATATAATATTCTACAATATTTTAGGAAAAGAAATTTACAGGGAAAAAATCACAAAACAACCCGGACAATATATATATCATCATAAAATAAACAATGATCTCAGGGAAAAATTATTACTTATTGAGATTATTGATCCTTTGAAAAATAAAAACCTGTTAAAAGCTATCATTTCAAATTAGCTTTTACATGCTTGCATCAAGAATACCTTCACTGCAATTTGTAAACATGTTGGAATGTGACGGGCTTGTAATACAAGAAATAAAAAAAGGGATAAACATTAAAATGAATATCCCTTTTCCAACTTTCAAATATTGAAATAGTTAATCTATTCCTCTTCTTTTTTTGCTTCGGTTTTTACAACAGGAGTTGCTGTTTTCTTAGCTGAACTTCTACGTCTTCTCCTTCTGGATTTTCCAGGTGTAGCGGATTTCGCAGCCAACATTAATTCATTGAAATCTACAAATTCTATCATTGCCATTTCAGCTCCGTCTCCCTTTCTGAATCCCATCCTTATCACTCTGGTATAACCACCTGGTCTGTCGCCGACCTTAGGAGCGACAACATCAAAAAGTTCTGTTACAGCATATTTATTATTTAAATATTTGAAAACAATCCTTCTTGAATGAGTAGTGTTATCTTTGGATTTAGTTACCAGTGGTTCAACAAATCTTCTTAAAGCTTTAGCTTTAGCAAGAGTTGTATTGATTCTTTTGTGCTCAATAAGAGCTGCTGCTAAATTTCTTAAAAGAGCTTCTCTGTGCCCTTTCTTTCTTCCGAGATGATTAAATTTCTTTCCGTGCCTCATTACCTTAATGTTTGTGTATCACTCAATAAGATTCGACCGCCGGCCATCAAAATATCTTATTGTGTTAATACCGGGTTATTCTAAATTATCGAAAGAGGTCTTTCTTCCGAACCGGCTTTATTCTTTAACTATTTATTAATCTTCGTTCAGTTTATATTTACTTAGATCCATTCCGAATGTTAAATCTTTATTCTCAAGCAATTCCTCTATTTCCACTAAAGATTTTTTACCAAAATTACGGAATTTCAATAATTCGTGTCTTTCCAATTGAACCAAATCACCCAAAGTATCAACTTTTGAAGCTTTAAGACAATTGAATGCTCTAACTGACAGATCAAGATCTTCCAAAGACGTTTTAAGCATCTTTCTCATATGTAAAAGATGTTCATCAACAAAATCATCTTCTTTCTTAGCAGGATCTTCAAATGTAATATTCTCATCCGTAATCAACATCAAATGTTGTATCAGAATCCTTGAAGCTTGTTTGATTGCCTCTTCAGGATGGATTGTTCCGTCAGTTTGAATCTCTATATCGAGTTTTTCGTAGTCGGTTTTTTGTCCTACCCTTGTATTGGAAACTTTATATGAAACTTTCTTAACAGGTGTATATATAGCATCAACAGGAATTGTTCCAATTGGCATTACTTTTCCTTTCAATTCATCAGCAGGAACATATCCACGACCTTTAGTCACAGTTAATTCAATTTCGAGATTGACAAATTCCTCCATGTTACAAATAACAAGGTCAGGATTTGTAACCTTAAATACGTTAGTATAGCTTTCCAAATCTCCGGCTGTAAACTTATCTTTTCCTGAAATTGTCAAATATATCTTACTTTCTTCATCATCATCTTCGATAACTTTCTTCAGCCTTATTTGTTTGATATTCAAAATAATATCAACCACATCTTCAAATACACCTTTAATTGTGGAAAACTCATGGTCAACACCTGCTATTCTAATAGTAGAAATTGCATATCCTTCCAATGAAGAAAGCAATACTCTTCTAATGGAATTACCTAAAGTTTGACCAAATCCAGGTTCAAGAGGTTTGAATTCAAAAGTACCGTGGTAATCATCTGCTTTGATTAAATTGATTTTATCTGGCTTTTGAAAATTTAAAATATTCATATTTGAAATTATTAATTCTTAAAAACACAAAAAATAATTTTCTTTATATTTTGTGTATAATTTTGTTAAAAACTGAACTTTGCTAAAATTATCCATATTCTCCTTAACACGCTCTATATCTTAACAATATTCAAAACATATAGTTCTATTCCAATGTAAATTCACAGATTCCACTTTAGGAACATAGATACAAAACCAAATAAAAAACTTATTTAGAGTAAAGTTCGACAATAAGCTGAACATTAATATTTTCAGGTATTTTTTCAACTTCAGGATAAGCTAAAAACTTGCCTGACATTTGTTCAGGATTTAATTCAAGCCAACCAAAGTTTTTTACTTCAGGATGAGCTCCAACTGAATTTTTCACTATTTCCAACTCTCTTGATCTCGCTTTGACACTAACAATATCACCGGGTTTCAACAAAGTTGAAGGGATATTATTAATTTCTCCGTTTAGAGCGATATGCCTGTGTGTAACCAATTGACGGGCAGCCCTTCTGGTTGGAGCAAGCCCAAGTCTAAATACGGTATTATCCAGTCTTGATTCCAACAATTGCAATAAAACATTACCGGTAATACCACCTTTACGACTGGCTTTTACAAATAAATTCTTAAATTGTCTTTCAAGAAGACCATAAGTATACTTTGCTTTTTGTTTTTCTTCCAACTGAATTGCGTAGTCAGATTTTTGTTTTCTTCTACGATTAGCACCATGAGATCCCGGAGGATATTTTCTTTTTTCAAATGCCCTGTCTGGTCCAAAAATTGGTTCTCCAAATTTTCTGGCAATTCTGGTTGTTGGTCCGGTATATCTAGCCATATTATATTATTATTATTCTTGTTTTAAAATTATACTCTTCTTTTCTTAGGAGGCCTGCAACCATTATGCGGAACAGGAGTTACATCAACAATTTTTGTAACTTTAATTCCATTACCATCAATCTCTCTGATTGCAGCTTCCCTGCCAGCTCCAGGTCCTTTAACAAATACTTCAGCAGATCTCATTCCTGCATCATAAGCATCAACAGCAGCTTGTTTTGCCGCGATTTGAGCTGCAAAAGGAGTATTTTTCTTAGATCCTTTAAATCCTGCTTTCCCTGCTGAAGACCATGAGATAACCTGTCCTCTGGAATTAGTCAAAGTCACAATCACATTATTGAAAGTAGCTTGTATATAAGCTTTTCCTTTAGGTTCAACTGTAACCTTTCTGGTTTTTTTATGTTTTCTAGGTTTAGCCATATTTCCAATTCATATAAAAATTTACTAATAATATTATTTAGTTGCTTTCTTTTTGTTAGCAACTGTTTTCTTTCTTCCTTTTCTTGTCCGCGCGTTAGTTCTCGTTCTTTGTCCTCTCACAGGTAATCCTTTTCTGTGTCTTAATCCTCTGTAACTGGCAATATCCATAAGTCTCTTTATATTCATCTGAACTTCTGAACGAAGTTCTCCCTCAACTTTATACTCATTTTGGATAATCCTGACTATTTCCCTGATATTTTCATCAGACCATTGATTTACTTTCATATCCGGATCTATACCAGCCTCTGTAAGAATATCTTTGGCTCTACTTCTTCCGATACCGTATATATAAGTTAAACCAATAACTCCTCTTTTATTTTTTGGAATATCAACTCCTGTAATTCTTGCCATAATATAATTATTTTATTAACCTTGACGTTGTTTAAACTTAGGATTCTTTTTATTAATAACATATAATTTTCCCTTCCTTCTCACTATCTTGCAATCAGCAGATCGTTTTTTAATTGATGCTCTAACTTTCATTATTCAAAATTTTATCTTAGATTCGTCTATAAATATTTATTTGTATCTATAAGTAATTCTTCCTCTTGATAAATCATAAGGAGAAATCTCTACCTTTACTTTATCTCCGGGTAATATCCTAATATAATGCATACGCATCTTGCCGGATATCGTAGCAATTATCAAATGATCATTCTGAAGCCTTACTCTAAACATAGCATTTGAGAGTGCTTCTTCAATGATTCCATCCTGTTCTATTAATTTTTGTTTTGCCATAATTCAAATTGGAGCGCAAAGGTACAATTTTTATTTATAACTTTTTAATATTTATATTATTTTTAATAGATTCTTCTATAATTTTATGATCTGACAGCAAATCAGCTTTTCCTTTTTTCACTACCAAAGAGTGTTCAAAGTGTGCAGAAGGTTTGCCGTCTCTTGTCACAATCGTCCATCCATCTCGTAATACCTTAATACTTTTAGTACCTAAATTGATCATTGGCTCGATTGCGATTGTCATATTTTCTTTCAATATTACTCCTCTTCCACGCTTTCCATAATTTGGAACTTCGGGTTTTTCATGCAAATCTCTTCCCACTCCATGACCGACCATTTCCCTGACAACACCATAACCCAATTGTTTTTCCGTATAATTTTGGATGACAAATCCTATATCTCCTGTTCTTTTACCAGCTACAGCCTGCTCGATACCCAAATATAAAGCTTTATTTGTAGCTCTCAACAAATCCATAATATCTTCTTCTACATCTCCGACAGCAAAAGTATATGCTGCATCGCCGTGAAATCCATTCATATAAACTCCACAATCGATTGATACAACGTCACCGTCTTTAATCTCATAATCAGAAGGAATTCCATGAACAACAGCTTCATTTATTGATATACATAAACTTGCAGGGAAGCCCTCATAACCTTTGAAAGAAGGTATTCCGCCGTTATCACGTATATACTCTTCTGCTTTTTTATCCAAATCTATAGATTTAATACCTGGCTTCAACATTTGTCCCATCAAAGCCAAAGTTTCCGAAACCATTAGATCAGATAAACGAAGTAATTCAATTTCCTCCTCCGTTTTTATGATAATTCCTCTGCTCACAATTTTATTTTTACATACCGGAACCAATAGGATTCAATCCTCCGGTATTTCTTCCTTTCAATTTTCCGGATTTAACCAATCCGTCATATTTTCTCATCAACAAATGGCTTTCCACCTGTTGCATAGTATCTAATACAACTCCTACCAGAATCAACAAAGATGTTCCCCCAAAAAATAGCGCAAATGCTCTATTTACACCAAATGCTGCTACAAATGCAGGAAATATAGAAATAAATCCTAAAAATACTGAGCCCGGCAAAGTTATCTTTGTAACAACTGAATCTATATATTCTTCAGTAGATTTTCCGGGTTTAACACCGGGAATAAATGCATTCATCCTTTTCAAATAATCAGCATATTGTTTTGGATTGACAATAAGAGCTGTATATACATAAGTAAATATTACTACAAGGAGAAAAAATATAATATTATAAGCAGGGGAGTCCCATCTGTTCAAAGACATTAAAAAACTTCCTGCTCCGGCACCAGATTTAGTTACCCACTGCAATATAGTAACAGGTAAAAACATAATAGCCTGCGCGAATATAATAGGCATAACTCCGGCAGCATTCACTTTAACAGGAATATAATCTCTTGCGCCTGCAACAGGTATTTGGCTATTGCCTTTTCCTACCATCTTTTTAGCAAATTGAACCGGTATCTTTCTAACTCCCTGAGTAATCAAAACTGTTAACAATATTATCAGGAACATAGCAACTAATTCCAATACAAAAACTATCAATCCGCCACTCTTAGCCAACTGAGCCTGAATCTCTCCAAAAAATGACTGAGGTAATCTTGCAATAATACCAATCATGATCAATAACGAAATACCGTTACCAATTCCCCTGTCTGTAATTTTCTCACCAAGCCACATTGCAAACACCGTACCCGTAGACAATATAATGATATTAGTTATCCAAAATATATATGGGCTAACCGTAGGATCCATTGCACCGGCTGATACAATAGTTGTTAAATACCCTCCACCTTGAACAAGAGTGATTAAAACTGTAAGGTATCTGGTGATCTGATTGATTTTATTTCTTCCTGATTCTCCCTCTTTTTCCTGAAGTCTCTGGAAATAAGGAACAGCAAATCCTAATAATTGAACAATAATAGATGCGGTAATATACGGCATGATACCCAAAGCAAAAATAGAAGCTTTAAATAAAGCTCCTCCTGTAAAGGTATTCAATAAGCCTAAAATATCGTTTGCTCCTCTACTTGCAACTGCTTTGGATAAAGCATCCGGAATAACTCCCGGTAAAACTACATAAGCACCAAATCTGTATATTGCTATCATAGCAACAGTAAACAAAATCCTTTTACGCAGTTCCGTAATTTTCCAAATATTCTTTATAGTTTCAATAAAATCTTTCATCAATTATAATTTATACTAATGTAATAGAACCACCTTTTGCTTCAATCTTTTCTTTTGCAGAATCTGAATATTTATGTGCAGTAACAGTCATTGCAGAATTCAAATCTCCATTTCCCAATATTTTAATCAGGTCTTTTTTATTTACAATTCCCTTTGCTACCAAAAATTCCGGATTGATTTCCGTCACTGAATATTTCTCACCAATCTCCTGCAATCTGCTAACATTGATAACAACATATTCTGTTCTGAATTTATTATTAAATCCTCTTTTAGGCAAACGCATCTGTAAAGGAGTTTGTCCTCCTTCGTAATTGCGTTTTCTTTTATATCCTGAACGGGATTTAGCACCTTTATGTCCTCTTGTGGCAGTTCCTCCTTTTCCTGAACCCTGTCCTCTACCGATTATTTTTTTTGATTTCTTAACAGAACCTTTTGCAGGTTTTAAATTATGCAATTCCATATCTTATATTTTTCTATATTAAACCTCTTCAACTTTAACCAAATGAGATACTTTGTCAACCATACCCTGAATCTGATCATTTACTTCTTTTTCTACACTTTTACCAATTCCTCTTAATCCCAAAGCAATTAAAGTAGCTTTTTGCTTTTGTGATTTTTTGATTGAACTTCTTATTTGTGTAATTTTAATCTTAGACATTTATTTCGTTTTTAACCGTTAAATAATTTATCAAGTTCAATTCCTCTTTGTTTTGCTATTTCATAAGGATCTCTTAATTGATTTAGTGCATCCAATGTAGCTTTAATAACATTATGAGGATTTGAAGAACCCTGTGATTTTGCCAAAACATTATGGTAACCGGCTGTTTCCAAAACAGCTCTCATAGCTCCACCGGCAATAACACCAGTACCTTCAGCTGCCGGCTTGATAAGAACTTTTCCTCCGCCATATTTTCCTTTTTGCTCATGAGGAATAGTACCTCTGATAATAGGAACTTTCATAAGACTTTTTTTAGCTACTTCGGTAGCTTTACCGATAGCTTCAGTAACATCACGAGATTTACCTAAACCATAACCGACAATTCCGTTACCATCTCCAACAACAACTAAAGCTGCAAAGCTGAAAGTTCTACCCCCTTTAGTAACTTTTGTCACTCTGTTTAAAGTAACTAATTTTTCTTTAAGTTCGTTTATTTCTGTAGGTTTAACTCTACTTTTTTTAGTATTTCTCATCTTAGTTCATCTATTTTTTAAAATTTCAATCCGGCTTCTCTTGCTCCGTCAGCAAGTGATTTAACAATACCATGGTATTTATAACCACTACGGTCAAAAACAACAGCTTCAATATTTTTATCCATAGCTCTTTTTGCTATAAGCTCTCCAACTTGTTTAGCAACCTCACTTTTGGTTCCGGGATTAATGTCTTTATCCCTATAAGAAGCACTCACCAAAGTATTTGCATTGACATCATCTATCAACTGAGCATAAACTCCTTTATTGCTTTTATAAACCGAAAACCTCGGCATATCAGCAGTACCTTTTATTTTTTTCCTGATTCCTAAACGAATCTTGCGACGTCTTTTGACCCTTATACTTGTAGCCTTTTTCATTTTCATTATTATATCATTTATAAAATTAAGCACCAGCAGTTTTACCAACTTTTCTTCTGATCTCTTCTCCTTTGTATCTAACACCTTTTCCTTTGTAAGGTTCGGGCTTACGGAATGATTTGATCTTAGCGGCAACTTGTCCAACTAATTGTTTATCAATTCCAGATATTTTAATCAATGGGTTCTTTCCTTTTTCCGTTACGGTTTCCAACTGAAGATCATCCGGTATATAAAAGTAAATCGGGTGCGAAAATCCTAATTGCATTTCCAACAAATTTCCTGTATTGCTTGCTCTAAATCCAACCCCTACCAATTCAAGCTCTTTTTCAAAACCTTTTGTAACACCTTCAACCATATTATTCAATAAAGATCTATACAAACCATGAAAAGATCTGTGTCTTATTGAATCAGTTGGTCTTTCCAGAGTAATAACTCCGTCATCGACTTTTATGGAGATATCCGGATCAACCTGCTGAGTTAAAGTACCCTTAGGCCCTTTAACCGTAACAAGATTACCCTTCGATACTTCAACCGTTACTCCCTGAGGTAAATTTATCGGTGCTTTTCCTATTCTTGACATTTCTTAAAATTTAAATATTAATAAACGTAACACAATACTTCACCTCCAACATTATTCATTCTGGCTTCTTTATCAGTCATTACTCCTTTGGAAGTGGAAACAATGGCTATACCATAACCATTAATTACTTTTGGTAATTTATCAACAGAAAAGTACTGTCTCAATCCGGGCTTACTCAACCTGTGCATTTTTTTAATAACAGGTTGTTTTGTTACCGGATCATATTTTAATGCAATATAAATCTTTCCTGATTTATTGTCCTCTTCAAACTTGTATTTTAAAATATAGCCCTGGTCATACAAAATTTCAGTCATTTTCCTTTTCATTTTTGAACCTGGAATCACAACCATTCTATGACCTGCCATTTGTGCATTTCTAATACGAGTCAAATAATCTGCTATCGGATCTGTTACTATCATAATTCTTTTATTATTATATTTTACCAACTGGCTTTTGTTACTCCGGGAATCTTTCCATCATTAGCCATTTCTCTAAATTTTACCCTGCATATACCAAATCTGCGAATGTATCCTTTTGGTCTTCCTGTCAATCCACATCTGTTGTGCAATCTGACCGGATTTGAGTTTCTGGGTAATTTATCCAATTCATCCCAATTTCCTTCTGCTTTAAGTTTCTTTCTCTTTTCAGCATATTTTTCAACCAATTTCTTTCTTTTTGCTTCTCTAGCTATTAGTGACTTTCTTGCCATAATTATTGATTTCTTTGATTTTTAAAAGGCATTCCAAAATATTTAAGTAAGGACAAGGCTTCCGCATCAGTTTTAGCCGTTGTAACAAATGTTATATCCATTCCCAATATCCTTGATATTTTATCCATTTCAATTTCAGGAAAAATGATATGCTCCTGGATTCCAAGTGAATAATTTCCTCTTCCATCAAAACTTTTATCATTGATCCCTCTAAAGTCTTTAACCCTTGGTAATGCAACGGAAATCAACCTGTCAAGAAACTCATACATCTGTTCATGTCTTAATGTCACTCTCACTCCAATGGGCATTCCTTCTCTCAATTTAAAGTTAGATACAGATCTTTTAGCTTTTACAGAAACAGCTTTTTGACCGGCTATCAAAGTAAGATCTTTAAGAGCTTCATCAATTATTTTTTTATCTTGTGTTGCAGCACCAAGTCCCTGGTTAAGATTTATTTTCACTAATTTAGGAACTTGCATGATGGATTTATACTTAAATTCTTCCATCATTTTAGGAATAATTTCCTCTTTATAATATTTTTGTAATCTAGGTTTATAACTCATCACTTAATAATTTCTCCTGTTTTTTTAGAATAACGTACCATTTTTCCATCTACCAATTTCCTTCCAATTCTTGTAGCTTCTCCAGTTTTCGGATCTACAAGCATCAAATTGGAAATATGAATCGGAGCTTCTCTGCTAATAATACCTCCCGGATTATCATTAGTAGGTTTCTGATGTTTTTTTACAATATTAACACCTTCAACCAATACTCTTGACTTCGCAGGATAAACCTCTAACACTCTTCCCTTTTTCCCTTTATATGCTCCCTCGGTAACCATTACCTGATCACCTTTTTTTATTCGCATTTTCGGAGCAAATCTCTTAGTTGCCATAATTTAAATTTATTTTATTTTATAATACTTCAGGTGCCAATGAAACAATTTTCATATAATCTTTTTCCCTCAATTCTCTAGCAACAGGCCCAAAAATACGTGTTCCTCTGGGCTCACCACCGGCACTAAGCAATACTACTGCATTATCATCAAATTTGATATATGAACCATCCTTTCTCTTTATTTCTTTTTTAGTCCTCACTACTACCGCTCTGGATACTGTACCTTTTTTAATTCCTGTCGGAGTAGAACTCTTAACCGTAACTACTATTTCATCTCCCACATAAGCATACCTTCTTTTGGTACCACCCAATACTTTAATGCAAAGTACTTCTTTTGCACCACTATTATCAGCTACTTTCAGTCTCGATTCTTGTTGTATCATGATTATTTACTTTTTAAAATTAAACCAGAATATTACTTTGCTTTTTCTAATATTTCCACCAATC
>JALVEG010000074.1 GCA_027031145.1 Saprospiraceae bacterium
AAGAGTAGAAACTTTTATCCAATTTAGTCGCAAAATCTTTTAATACAGTTGTATTTTCTTTAAATCCGTTTTCTTTTTTAATTCTTTCAATCAATGCTTTTCTGGCAATTTCAAACCTTTCGTTTTTATTTATTTTACTGATAAGATTTTTTCTTACCTGTTCATAAGGCTTAATACCGGGTTTACTCATTCTTTTTATTATGTGCCAGCCAAGAGTTGTTTTAAATGGCTTGGTAAAATCATTATTGTTTTTCAAACTAAATGCCTGGTCTTCAAAAACCTGATCATATTTATTAATTCCGAAAAATCCTAAATATCCGCCTTTGATAGCAGTTTTATTATCCATTGAGTATTTTCTTGCCAATTGAACAAAATTTTCTCCGGCGACCAATCTATTATAAATACTGTCGATCTTTTCTTTTGCTCCGGCAACAGGTCTTCCTTTTTTCTTATCTCTTATAAGTAAATGTGAAGCTTCTATTTCTCCTCTTGCCGGTCTTTCGTCTTCAACTTTTACTATATGATATCCGAATTTTGTTCTAAAAGGTTTGGAAAATTCTCCCGGTTTTAAACTGTAAATTTGATTTTCAAATTCATAAAATCCATCAGGCAACATAGCGGTTACCCATCCTAAACTTCCACCTGCATTTTTTGAATACTGATCATCTGAATATTTCTTTGCCAAATCGGAAAAAGATGCTCCTTCCTTTAATTCTTTATATATTTGTTCTATTTTTTGTTTGGCTTTGTCTTCAAATTTGTTTCCCGGACCTGTTGAAATCAATATATGACTTACCTTCAGATCCTTTTGCATTCTGTTATATGCTTCACGAATAAGTTTTTCGCTTACTTCTTTATCTACAAGATATGATTTTGCAAGTTGCTCACGATATCCCGCCATCTCTTTTTTGAAGGCATTGGTTTTATCGAGATTCATATCTTTTGCTTTCTGAACTTTCAGCTTGAATTTTATATAAAGATCCAGATATTCTTCAAGACTTTTTCTTGAAAAATCGGCTTTATTACCCAAATTCTTTTTGTAGATATATAAAAACTCGGAAACAGGAACTTCATTTCCTGCAATGGTAAATAAAACCTCATCATTTTGATTTTGAGCAAAAATACTTTGAGAAAAAAACCAAAACACTAAAAAAGAATATATAATTTGTTTCATCTGTTTAAAAGATTTTAATTTTAATTGAAATACAAAAATAATCAAAAAATCAGATTAAATCGAAATTTAACTGTTTTCCATGTAGTTTAACCACAAAAATCAAACCATAAATCAATAACGAAGCTATTTTTTAAATATTCTAAAAATTAAATGTTCCTAATCCAAAAAATAGTTGATTTGTCAATCGTGAATTATATGCTTTTTGCGGAGAAGTTTATTTATCCAGTTCGGAACAATAATTATTCCTGCAAATAAATAGAAATAATAGGTAATTATTCGCCAAATTATAGCAATAACCATAGCCAGACTTTCAGGAATATAGTCTTTGAAAAATCCTGCAAATAAAAATTCGGCAAAACCTGTACTGCCCGGAGTAGGGGTAAAAGATGTTTCAACATACATATTTTGACTCCTACCGTATATAATAAATTGATCTATCCAATGAAATAAATCATGAGATGTAAATGCTGTTAACAAGACATTAACAACTAAAAACCTTAAAGTCCATCCCGTCGCAGTATAGAAAAAGGCTTTTAAGTGAAATAAGTAGTTTTTATGAGCAAGTTCATCAGAAGCAACAATAACATTTTCACCTGTTGTTATCAAACTGTTCCTGAATTTTTTTAAAATTTTTATTTTTGCCAGCCAAAATAAGGTATTCCTTATCTTTTCAGGATGTAAAAACAGTCCGTAGAAGAAAAACCCGCTATAAGCGAACATTGCAAGATATGTGAGGAAAAAGAAAATGACATGTTGATGACCGTCCCATATTGAAGTCAGATCCGGTCTGATGATAACGGGACCCAAGGCAAATAATAGAATTGGTAATGTCAAAAGAAAAAATGCTGAATCGATAACAACACTATACAAAACCAATGTAATGGCTTTGGAAGTTTTTAATCTTTCCTGAGATAAAAAATACAATGCAACTGCAGATCCTCCAAAAGCAGTAGGTGATATTGCAGAAGAAAATTCCCAGATGAATATTAATTCTATTGATTTTAGCCAACTGAATTTTTTATCGGATAGCAACCTTAATCGTGCTGCTATTGCAATATGACGAATGAAATATAATAGAAGAGAAACAAGAATTCCGGTAAGTACATTATTATTCCATTCTATCTTTTTGAATTCTTCCCAGTTGAATTGTTTATAAACCATATAAACCAGGACTATCAATCCGATCAATATAGGCCAAATGACCTTAGAGACATGTATCTTTTTTAATATATCGGTTTTGTGCTTTTCCAATTAATATGCTTTTCTTCAGTTAATAAACAAATTAATTTGAATTTGTTTTATTTGCATAGGTATATTGACTAATAATTCAAAAAAAGTCTAAATAATTTTTTATTCTAACATCCTTAATGTATTTTTATTTTAATAATCGAATAAACTTTTATTGTGTTTACAAAGGCAGGGTGTTTTTTTCAATCAAAATGATTCTACCAGAGTGGAAATCTTTTATTTAAAACTAATAATTTTTATTAATAAACTCCTGTTTGATTATTAAAAAGGAATAAATTCCGGCAGATGAAAAAATTGTTTTTAATATTATTCGTTGTTTTCTTTATATCTGAACATGCCAATTGTCAACAAATATCGATTTCTCCTGAAATAGATACACGCAATGATTATACTTTTGATCTGTTGGGTAAAGTAGGCAATAAAATATTAGCTTTTAGAAAGAAGAATAAAAAATATATTCTTAATATTTATGACAAGACTTTGTATCGTGTTTCGGAAAAAACCATCTCATTGGAAAAGAAAAACACCGATATTGTTTCTGTTGTAGCAGGGAAAAATGACTTTACTGTATTTTATACACTTAAGAAAAAAAACGCAATTTTTTTAAAAGCCGTTAAATTTAATGAAACAGGAACCAAACTTGATTCGACAATGCTGTTTCAACAAAAACATTTTTTTTCAACAAAGCCTTTTTTGTCCGTTAAATCCCGGAATAAAAAAATTATATTGATTTATAGAATTATTGACAATAAAGAAATTGAATTTACTGAGTTTAATATTGAGAAATTCAAAAAAATTTATTACAAAAAAGTAAAATTTAAAGATGTAAAATTCAATAATTATTATTATAGACTGGTAATAAGCAATAAGGGTAATATTTATCTTATGTTTGAGAAGAAACCTTCGATTTTTAGTGGTTCTTCGCATAAAATCATAATCAATGCATTTTATCCGTATTCAAAAAAAAGAAAGAAAACAAGCAAAAATATAAAGGTAAATACCGGACATGTCAATATAGTATATGATGATGAAAACGAGGTACTTAATATTGCCGGAATTATCACAAAAATGTACGATGTCAAAGCTATTGGTTACTTTGTTTACAAATTGGACGAAAATCTGTTGCGGAAGGGTTATTTCAAGCATTATTTCAAGGAAAAACTGCTCAGTGATTATTATAGGTTGGAAATCAAAAAAAAGAAGAAATATATACGGAATTTGTATATTAAAAATCTTGAATTAAGAAATGACGGTGGTTTAATATTGGTTTTGGAAGTAAAAGAAATCATCAAACGCAAGGTCAATACCTTTAATAATAGGCAAGATTTATACTCAGGCGACACAGATTATATTTTTGGTAATATTATTTTAATATCAATACATGAAAACGGAGAAGAATTTTGGGAGAAAATAATTCCAAAATATCAGATGTCAACCAATGATTATGGAATTTATTCGTCATTTTTTATTTTCAAAATTCCGTCATCATTAAAGTTGTTATTTAATGATGAAATAAAAAACAAAAATCAGGTAATTATGTATTCTGTCAGTCCTACGGGAGAAATAAAACGACAATCAGTTTTTACCACGGATATGTATAAATTGAATTTATCTTTCAATAAATGTGTTCAGATATCAAATAATAAACTCATTATTCCAAGTTATAAAAAGGAAAAACTTAAACTGGTATTGGTAGAATTGTGATTTTAACATCATTTCTTTTTTCTTTTAAAATCTCCTCGTTTCCATGCTTTGATAAACTTTCTCCAAGCCATAACATCGAAAATTCTCATAGGTTTTATCTGACCGGTATATACCGCCTCATTGGCTATTTTATTCAGTTCCAAATTGACGGCTTCTTTTCCGTCAAAAGGAACATCTTTAATCATTTCTTTAATCAATTTTTCCGCCAAATTTTCTTCCGCCTGTCTTTTAAGTTCATCGGAAATATCCATTGTTAGCAATTCCTGTTTGAAATATTGTTTCCTGGGCCATGGATAAATCACGGTTTCGGGCAATAATACATCATCTTGTGTCATTATTTGATATACTGAATAAAAATGACTGGTCAGAGTGTCCGGAATTACATATTCAACCGGTTTGTAACCGACGAAAGTAAATTTAATAGTATCACCTCTTAGAGCAACTATTGAAAAAAAACCATCTAAACCCGATACGGTACCTCTACTGGTTCCTTTTACATATATATTGGTATAAGGGAGAGGAATAGCTTCACCTGTGGATTCGTCTTGGGTAACAACGACACCGGAAAACTGTACAGCAAAAGGTTCATTGGACTGAGTTGTTTGTCCGTTGAGATAAATAAAACTTAGAATAAATAAGATAGAAAAAAAATATTTCATTGTATACACTTGATTAATTATTATTTAGTAATTACTCAGACAGGGTTCTTTTGAAATGAAAAAAACGGTTTTGTCAATCAAAATGATTCTACCCGGGTAGTTACATTATTTATAACACATTTTAAAAAACGATAAAAAATCAAATTTGTGTTATAGTTTATGAACATTAACTGCAATAATATGTTCTTTGTTTTATAATGCTTCTTATTTTTAGCCGGATATTAACTTTTTGTTGGTATCCGGTTATTTTTTTATAGAAATATCAAGTTTTATTAAGCTAGTTTTATTCCCAGAAAAATAAACAACCAGCATAAGATCAGACTGGCGAAAATATATATACCGGCATTGAAATATTGTCCTTCCTGAAACAT
>JALVEG010000075.1 GCA_027031145.1 Saprospiraceae bacterium
CTTTTTGATCTTTACCAAAATAAATATGCGAGGCCGCCTGGATACCATGAGCTCCATAAATAAAATCAAATTTATTAAGGTACATTTCAATGATCTCTTCTTTTGTATATGATTTTTCTAGTTTTACAGCCGTGATCCATTCCTTGAATTTGATTATGACCAATTCTTTTACTTTTTGAAATTTTGACAGTTTTCTCAGATCCGGTCTTCTAAATAATAGTTTTGCAAGTTGCTGTGAAATAGTACTTCCGCCACCTGAACTTTCACGTCTCATCAACAAAGTTTTTCCCAGAACCCTGAAAATAGCTTTAAAATCTACTCCCGAATGATTGTAAAAACGCGAATCTTCAGTTGATATCAAAGCATTTATAAGATATGGATTGATCGAATCAAATTCAACATTTTCCCTATTTTCAATAAAATATTTTCCTATTTCTCTTGCTTTACAATCATAAATCAATGACGCTAATTTATATTTGGGATTTTCCAATTGTTCAAAAGTAGGGAGATCACCTTTGGATATATTATAAAAAATATACCATACGGATACTATGGATAAACCTGCTAATATCCAAAGAGCTATAATGAATTTTTTCTTCCACCCATGTAATTTTTCTAAATACATAAGTGCTAAGATATAAAATTAGTGTAAATTTTCTATATGAACGGGAATAAAAATTATTATCTTCTCCTGTAAAATCTCATTGGATAAGGTGGGTCAATATCTCCTGTTCTGATCTTTTCGAGTTTTTTATTGATAAGCCTTCTCTTGAGAGGTTTCATTTTTTCTATAAATAAAATTCCGTCAAGATGATCATATTCATGCAGAATGACTCTTGCATTAAATCCATCATAGGTTTCGATGTGCTCTTCAAAATTTTCATCCAGATATTTTATTTTCACCACAGATTGACGTTCAACCGAACCGTTTATATCAGGAAAAGATAAACAACCTTCATCATAACTCCAGAATTTACCGGTTTCTTCAAGCTTTTGAGCATTGATAAACACCTTTTTAATTCCTTTTTCTATTTTAGCTTCTTCTTCCACCTGAATAGTATCAACTATAAACAATCTGACAGACTTTCCGATTTGAGGTGCAGCCAGTCCAACTCCATTGGTATTGTACATTGTAGTGAACATATCTTCGATCAGATTTTCCATTTCGGCTAATTCTTCTTTTGTGATATTATTGGTCTTTTTTTTCAAAACGGGATGCCCATAAGCATAAACGGGTAGTTGCATATTATATATGTTTTAAATATCGTTGTAAAATCAATACGGCACTCACTTTGTCAAGCATAGATTTATCTTGTCTTTTTTTCTTCTTCATATTCATTTGAAGTAACAAATCCTTTGCCTCGGATGAAGTGAAACTTTCATCTTGTCTGACTATTTGAATATCCTGGTATTTTGTTTTTATTTTTTTTATTAATATTTTTATGTCTTTTTCAAAATATACTTCCTTCCCGTCTCTGTGCCTTGGTTCTCCTATTACTATTTTCTCAACATCTTCCTTTTCACAATAGGACATTAAAAAATCAAGTAAATTTTTTGTTTCCACTACTTCCAGAGGATTGACTATAATCTGTAAGGGATCTGTAACAGATATCCCTGTTCTTTTAACGCCATAATCCAATCCTAAAATCCTTGCCATTGAGCAAATAGTTATTTTTGGTAACTAAACAAATATTGATTAACAAAGGTTTTTGTTAGTTAAATATTTATAAGATTTGCTTTATTTTAGCTAATTTGATTATCTTTGTTTTGATAATATATTGACAACATATTTATCAAATAAGTATGTTTTGAAATAACATATATAAAAAATTATAAATGAAAAAATTATTTGTCACATCATTATTTATCTTTTCTTTCTTAATATTATTTTCTCAGGAAAACAGAACTTTTACAGGAGAAAAAAATAATATTGTAAATGAAAAATGGGGTAGTAAGGATTATTTTTTTCTTACATTGACCTCAAACGGGTATGAAGATAGTATAAAAGCTGTCAACACTAAAACAAGACCGAATGCAAGATTAGTGTCGAATTACATTTTTGATCAAAAAGAAAGTATTGAGGATGAATTGCAACTAACAGATTTTATATGGGTTTTTGGTCAGTTTATTGATCATGATATTACATTGGTTGGAGTTGATTATAGTGAACCAATATTTATCACAGTCCCGGAAGGAGATGAATACTTTACTCCAGGAAGCAAAATTCGTGTATTTAGAACTATCGCTGCACCGGGTACCGGTACAGATATAAATAATCCAAGAAGATTTTTAAATGAAATAACTTCATTTATTGATGCATCCAATGTTTATGGCTCCGATTCTTTAAGAGCAAGATGGTTAAGAACATTTGAAGATGGTAAATTGAAGATGTCTTCAGGTAATCTATTGCCTTGGAATACGATCTCAGGCGAGTTTAATGATAAAATAGATCCCAATGCTCCTGAATTGGCAAATGATACTCATGTCAATGATAAATTGTTTGTGGCCGGTGATGTAAGGGCTAATGAGAATCCTTTATTAACATCTTTTCATACATTATTTGTCAGGGAACATAATAGATTATGTGATGAATTATCTGCGAAACATCCTGGTTGGAACGATGAACAAATTTTTCAGAGAGCAAGAAAATTTGTCGGTGCTTATCTTCAATCCATTGTATATTATGAATGGTTGCCCATGCAGGGAATTAATTTGCCTCAATATTCGGGATATGATCCCAATATAAATCCTACTATCTCCAATTTGTTTTCCGCTGCTGCTTTTAGACTTGGACATACATTGCTTGATGAAGAGTTTTTAAGATTGGATAATGAGGGAAATGAGATGAAACAGGGTAAAGTTGCTTTAAAAGATGCATATTTTAATCCTCTGCTGATCAATATTTCCGGCGGGATAGAACCTTTTTTGAAAGGAATGACAAAACAAGTTCAACAAAAACTGGATACGAAAATAGTTAGCGCCGTAAGAAATTATCTTTTTGGTGCTCCGGGTCTGGGAGGTTTGGATCTGGCAGCTATAAATATCATGCGTTCAAGGGAAAGAGGTATTCCTGATTATAATACAATCAGGGCGGATTTTAGTCTTGAGAAAGTCAAGGATTTCAGTGAGATCACTTCAAATACAGAATTAGCTCAAAGTTTGAAATTTATATATGGCAATGTTGATAATATTGATGCTTATGTAGGACTACTTGCTGAAGATCATGTGAGGAACTCTATTTTCGGAATTTTGTTAAAAACAATAATGGAAGATCAATTCTACAGATTGCGTGAAGGAGACAGATTTTATTTTGAAAATGATCCTGTTTTTAGCGATGAAGAAAAAGAAGAAATCAAAAACACAAAGTTTTATGATATAATAATGAGAAATACTGAATTATCTTATATGCCATATGAAGTATTTACTACAAAGAATCAACCTATTGGAGGTCCGGAAATTGCACATCTTCAATTGCAGGCGATTCCATACCCAAATCCTGTTTCATCATCATTCAGGGTTAAGACATGGGTTGAATCGGATATTGAATTGAAAATCACTTTGATTGATCCCGCAGGAAGAAAAATTTTAATTCGAATTCAAAAACTGTTTGAAGGAGAGAATTTTATTGATGAAATAGATCTTAGCGGGTATCCAAAAGGAATTTATAATTTGATTTTGGAAACAGATAATGAATTTAGTGTTCTTAAAATACTAAAACAATAATAAAAATGATTTAATACACAATTGTAAAAAAAAATAAAATGGAAAAATTTTCCGGGAATATAGTGGATGTTTTAAATGAAAAGGTTTATCCGGGGACAATTTATGTTGAAAACGGGAAAATAACAAAGATAACTGAAGATTTTGCGGAGTATGAAACCTTTATTTTACCAGGATTTATAGATGCCCATGTTCATATAGAAAGTTCAATGTTGCCTCCGTCTGAATTTGCAAGAGTGGCTGTGATTCACGGTACTGTGGCATGTGTTTCAGATGCTCACGAGATAGCAAATGTGATGGGTGTAAAAGGAGTGAAGTATATGATCGACAATGGACATGTATTTCCGTTTCATTATTATTTTTCCGCTCCTTCCTGTGTTCCGGCTACTTGTATGGAAACCAGCGGAGCTAAGATTACAGCAGAAGATATTGAAAAAATGATCAAGGATTATAAAGTGAAATATCTTGGGGAAATGATGAATTTTCCCGGTGTTTTAAGAAATGTTCCGGAGGTTATGGATAAAATAAAAGTTGCAAAAAAATATAATTTACCCGTTGACGGACATGCTCCCGGATTGACAGGAAAAGATCTGGAAACCTATGTAAAAGCAGGAATATCTACTGATCATGAAAGTTTTACTGAAGAAGAAGCAATGGAAAAATTGAAATTGGGAATGAAAATCCTTATCAGAGAAGGTTCGGCAGCAAAGAATTTTAATGAATTGATTCCACTTGCTGATGAATATTTTGAGAATATGATGTTTTGTTCAGATGACAAACATCCCAATGATCTGATAAAAGGACATATTAATGTTCTGGTGAGGAGGTCTATCAATGCGGGAGTTAGTGCTATGAAAACATTGAAAATGGCATGTGTCAATCCTGTTTTGCATTATAATTTGGATGTTGGCTTATTGCAAAAAGGTGATAGTGCAGATTTTATTGAAGTTAATAATCTTCATGGATTTGAAATATTGAAAACCGTGATAAAAGGACATGTCGTTGCTGAGAATAATGTAACGGATCTTCCTTATAAACCTGCACCAATTGTCAATAATTTTAATATTTCCAAAAAGAAAATCGAAGATTGCTTTGTTCCCGATAAAGGAAGACCTGTAAAAGTCATTGAAACTATTGACCATCAATTGATGACAGAAAAAGGAACATTTATGTTGAAACCTGAAAACGGTAATTTGGTTTCCGATGTGGAAAATGATATTCTTAAAATTGTCGTGATAAACAGGTATGCTGAAGCTAAACCCGGAATTAGTTTCGTCAAAGGTTTTGGATTGAAAGACGGAGCTATAGCATCATCGGTAGCTCACGATTCACACAATGTGATAGTAGTGGGAACCAATGACAAAGATATTTGTGATGCAGCAAATATGATAATAGAAAATAAA
>JALVEG010000076.1 GCA_027031145.1 Saprospiraceae bacterium
ATTAAACAGTCTGTGTAAGACTGAACCAATAAATAAAATTTAATGTTTAATAATAAATGATAATAAAGTGATCAATTCTTATAAAAAACATAATATAAGTGAACTGAGCGACCATTTGTTTTGGGACATTGACAAGGAGAAAATCTCATGGGATGACAATAAGCATTTAATTGTTCAGCGTATATTGCAATACGGCACAATGAATGACTGGAATATATTAAAAACAATTTTTGGTATTAAAGGCATTGCTGCCATAGCTATGGAACTAAGGAGTTTGGATCCCGTATCCCTAAATTTTATAGCAACTATTTCCGATACCCCAAAAGAAAAATACAGATGTTTTATAGAGAGGCAATCGAATCCGACACTTTGGAACTCCTGAAAAAAATTAATTCCAATTCATATTTTAAAAATGTGAGATTGGTTGGAGGGACGGCATTAGCGCTGCAAACAGGTCACAGAAAATCTGTAGATTTGGATTTTTTCGGTAGTTTTTATCCGGATGAATATGAAGTTTCAAAAGCTATACAAACTTATGGAGATATAAAAAAATTACACTCAACTCCAAATATTTTTGTTTTTAGTATCAATAATATTAAAGTGGATTTCGTCAATTACAGCTATCCGTGGATTGAAGATATAATGTATATCAACGGACTAAAGCTTGCAGGTAAAAAAGATATCGGGGCAATGAAGCTTGCAGCAATCGCTGGCAGGGGAACAAAAAAAGATTTTGTTGATCTATATTTTCTGTTGAAAGAATTTTCATTGAAAGAATTACTGGATTTTTATTCTCAAAAATATAATGATGGCAATATATTTATGGTATTAAGAAGTCTTAATTATTTTGAAGATGCCGACAAAGATGACATACAAATGATAAAGAACGTTTCATGGGAAGTTATCAAAAATAATATTATAGAACATCATAAAGATTTTTTATTATAAGCACTTTGCCAAAATATTTATATGCATTATCTCAATTATGCTTAGGTAAGAATAGTTTAATTTTATATATTTATGCGTTTTTAATAAAAAAATATTATGAAAAAATCATATTTACCAACGTCAATTATTTTTATCAGTCTTTTGTATTTATTGATCGGGAATGAAAAAGTAAATCCAAGAGAGAAATATGACAAATACCTTGCAGGGGAATATAGGCAAATGTCCGGTCTGTTTACTGATGAAACAAATGATGTTAAAGAACCGGATCATCCTGAAATGGCAGCTTTCCAGAATCACTATATGATCATTGATCCTGAAACGAAAAAAGTTCCCGAAAAAGCATTGCTGAAATCATATAATTATACAAACAGACTAAAAACATCCGCTAAATTTAATTACAGGGATGATATTGACTGGAATCAGGTTCAATCCAATATGGGGGGCAGAATAAGGGGCATAATGTGGGATCCTGTGGATACAAATAAAGTATGGGCATGTAGTGTTACCGGAGGATTGTGGTACAATAATAATGTAGAAGACGAAAATTCAAACTGGAATCAGGTAGATGGATTTTGGACGGGATTATCAACAAATTGTATTACTTATGATCCCAATAATCAGAAAGTGTTTTATGTTGGAACGGGAGAATATCATACAGCAAGAACCATTTATCGTGAATCTTCAGGAGTTGGTTATGGCATCTGGAAAACAACGGATGGAGGAAATACCTGGAATATAATCGAATCGACAAGAGATTTTAAATATATTTCCGATATCAAAGTCAGAAATGAAAATGGAAATAGCATTATATATGCAGGTGTGGTTTCAGGGATATACAAAGGCAAAAAACACCTGAGCAAACCCGAAGAAGGATTATATCGTTCCGATAATAATGGACAATCCTGGGAACAAGTTTTACCCGATATACAGGGAGACACACTGTCATTTGCTCCTGCAGATATAGAAATTGCAGCTAATAACAGAATTTTTATCGGTACTTTGAAAAACATTGAAGGTAATGGTGGTGCTAATATCTTGTGGTCTGATACCGGTCTTAAAGGTTCCTGGCATGTTTTTAATGACTATGAAAATATAATAAAAAATGATAGCGAATACCCTTTGCCCGGGAGAGTGATAATAGGTGCAGCTCCTTCAGACAGCAAAGTTGTTTATGCTCTTGTTGGTGCGGGATGGTACAATGGTTACGGATTTAATTATGCAAGAGGGAGGTATATATTGAAATCCGTGGACGGAGGATTATCCTGGACGGAGAAAAGTATTCCTCAAAACGATCCCGGTTGGGCATCGCTTTCCTGGCATGCATTTGATATTGCAGTTAACCCGGGTGATCCGGAAAATGTTTTTGTAGGAGGTTTGGATCTTTGGAAATCAACAAACGGAGGAGATAACTGGGCACATGCTTCTGATTGGGGAGCTATGTATTCAGGAGGAGGAGATGATTATGTTCATGCAGATCAACATTGGATAGCATATAAACCGGGTTCTTCAAAAAAAGCAATTTTCAGTACGGATGGAGGTGTTTTTTACTCATCTAATGCTGATGAAATTTCACCGGTATTTGAAGAAAGAAATAACAACTTATCGACATTACAGTTTTATTCTTGTGAAATTTCACCCGTTAAGGATCTAAATCTGTTTATAGGTGGTCTTCAGGATAACGGATCATTGTTGTATTTGGGACAGCCGTTAAATATAAACAATATGATATCCGGAGGTGACGGGGCTTATTGTTTTATAGATCAGGATGAACCTCAAAAAGTAATAACATCATTATACTATAACAAGTATTATTTATTTGAAAATTTATCTTATAAATGGTCATTCGGTCAATATGGTACAGGAGTGTTTATCAATCCGGGAGATTATGATAGCAAAAATAATATTTTATATACCAATGCATGTTCTTTTAAAGGAAATTTGGCTAATAATTTGCTTTGTGTTACAATTTCACCCGATACTTCTATAAATACGTTTGTTGATTTGGGAACAAACTTAAATACTTACTTCTCTCA
The DNA here is from genome assembly GCA_027031145.1 of Saprospiraceae bacterium. Taxonomy (GTDB): domain Bacteria; phylum Bacteroidota; class Bacteroidia; order Chitinophagales; family Saprospiraceae; genus JADJGA01. The sequence goes on from JALVEG010000076.1 coordinate 2,982, forward strand.
TATAAAGGTTTCTTCTTTTACAGACGAAAATCAAACAACTTTATTTGTCGGTTCTCAAAACGGAAGACTTTTTAAGGTAACGAATCCATTGACAGCTTTACAAACTTTTGAAATAGGTAGCAATGATTTTCCCGTTGCTAATATTTCAAGTGTGGCAATAGGCGGTAGTGAAGATACTTTATTGGTTACTTTTTCAAATTATGGAGTGAAGTCCGTTTGGGAAACATATGACGGAGGACAAAATTGGACTGATATTTCAGGTAATTTACCTGATATGCCGGTAAGATGGGCTTTGTATCATCATGATAATTCTAGCCAGGTTCTTTTAGCAACGGAATTAGGGATTTGGTACAGGGAAAGCATGGATTCTAATATCTGGAAACCGGATAATAGTTTTCCCAATGTCAGGATCGATATGTTAAAGATCAGGGAAAATGATAATACAGTGGTAGTTGCATCTCATGGCATGGGATTGTTTTGGGGAAAATGGGAGAAAGAATCAGTCAGATCTGAAGATATTGTTGAAAACAATGATTTTGAAATATACCCTAATCCTTCAAACGGGATCTTTAATATAAAAGGGCAAAAGGATAGTTATTATTCGGTTTTTGATATCAAAGGCAGGGTAATTTTAAAAGGGAAAATAAACCCTGCCGTTTCGCTTGATCTTTCAAATCAACCTAAAGGAATTTATTATTTAAAGATCCGGAATAAAAAAAGAATATTTACTGAAATATTAGTATTGCAATAATAAAAAAGTAACTACTCAGACAGGGTGCTTTTCAGTCAATATTATTCTACACGGGTAGTTATTAAAAAAACAGGGGATAAAAATCTAATGATCTTTATCCCCTGTACTTTAAAACCAAAATACTTATTTTACTTTAATTGCTAATGGTCCCTTCTTGATTGCTTCTTCTTTTTTCTTCATTGTGATCTTCAATATTCCGTCTTTGTACTCGGCATCAATATGTTTGGTATCGACAGTTTGAGGAATAGTGAATACACGTTTGAATGATGTATAATTGTATTCCATTCTCACCATGTTTTCTTCTTTTTCCTCTTCTTTTTGTTCAATATTGGAAGAAATTATCAATTCATTATCCTCCAATTTGATATCGATATCTTTTTTATTCACACCGGGTACTGCAAGTTCCAGGATATACTTGTCTTTTTCTTCAACAATATTAACTGCCGGTTGAGTGTAATTTACATTTGGTGATTTGAAATCACTCAAAAAGTTGTTGAATAATTCGTCATAAAGATCTCCAAACAAATATTGTGATGGAGCAAACGGCTTAAATTTCATTAGTGTCATAGCTATTATTTTTTTAGTTAAACCATAAAATTAATAAACTCACGGTCGTACATTATTTGTATCTACTCAGGTAGAATCATTTTGATTTAAAAAAACACTTTTTTTGCCATATTTCAGCTATTATTTTTTGACGTAGCTCCACTATGCCTTCAAAAAATGAGCTTCATCTGGCAAAAAAATTGAATTTTTTCATTTCAAAAGCACTCTACCTGAGTAGATACCATTATTTCAATTCAATTTTTTTGTTTTTTACAGTTTCATCTTCCTTTTTAAACGGAAGTTTTACTGTCAAGATTCCATTATTGTATTTTGCATCAATTTTTTCCATGTCAACATTTTCAGACAATTTGTATTCCAATTTGAAATTTGCATAATCAAATTCTTTCAGTAAAATACTTCTGCCTTCTGTTTTTTCCAATTTATCTTCCTTGGCGGACTGAATTACAAGAATGTTATCATTCACATTGATATCTATATCCTTTTTATTCAATCCGGGAATTGCAATACGTAGTTCTGTCCAATCATCGTTTTGAACAATATTTACTTTCGGTACACTTTGGCTGGTAGCTGCTTTACTAAGCAGTCTTTCCAGTTCCATCAAAGGACTGTATAAATCTTTTGCCGGACTAGTTAGATATGTCATAATTATTATATTTTAAGTTTCTTAAATCAAATTTTCACTCTTAATTATTCAAATATTATACCTGTATAGTTTTTCAGTCATTTTTACTTAAATCAAGTACAAAAAACAAGACATTATGACAGTTGAAAAAAACACACCTGCCAAATTGGCTTTGTGGTTTAAAAAAAATAGTATTTAGCTGAACTTAAATTGTGTCAATAACCAAATAGGTGTTATTATGATAAAAAACACTTTTTTAATCAAAATGTAGCCATCTTATAAGAGTAGATAAGAGAAAGTAACCTACTTCAAAAAAGTAATTCTTCTCAGTGTATTCTCTTTGGTCAAGATCTTGTGTTTGATAACTCCTATCACATGAAGAACAAATAATATCATCAAAATAGTTGCCAATAAGTTGTGTCCTTCTACCAATAAAGATTCATCATGAGGCTTAATAAGTGAGATGTCTCCCGTTCTTATTGCATTTCCATACCCAATAATTATCATTGCTAAAATACCTAAGATACTTATCAAAAATAACAAATAGTAAAATGAATTATCTATCCAAACAATTAATTTATCATTGAATTTGTATCCGGTTTTAAGATGTGGAGGTCTTGGGTGTTTAAAATAATAGTATGTTCTAATGATAGTCAGAATTAAAACTAAAGTTCCCAGGATAACATGAATTGCTAAAGGGAAAAGTTTATCCTCGGATTCCAATCCTCCGATATATTTACCGAGAGGAAATAATATCAGGATCAAGAGAGCGGTTATCCAATGAATTATTATAGTTCCTTTTGAATATTTTATGGTCATATCGTTTTTAGCAGTCATATTTCTAAAATTTATTTTCTTTCAATTATCAAAAATAGAAAATAATCTTAATTTCAACCTATATTTTCAACAAAAAATTCTTTGTGGTACTTTAAGATAAAAAATTTTGTGTCTATTACTGTCTATAAGCATACATTTTTAGACATAAAAGCACAGAGATTAATATAGATAAACTTATATTTGTAGAAATAAATATATTAATAAATGAAAGCAACTAATGTCATAAATGAATTGAAAAAATATGCTTCCGAAAAACGAAAAAATTCAAATGAATGGTTTTTTAAAACAGGCAAAGGTGAATATGGAGAAGGAGACCGGTTCATCGGTGTTTCGATGCCGGATATCCGTAAAGCTATAAAGGAATTTAAAAAACTTCCTTTTCCTGAAATAGAAAAATTGTTGGTATCCCCGATACATGAAGTCCGTATGTCAGGAGTATTAATTCTAACAAATAATGCAAAAAGGGCATTTAAGAAAAAAGATATTGATGAACATAAAAAAATTGCCGATTTTTATTTAAAAAATAAGCGCGGAATAAATAATTGGGATCTTGTAGATGTTTCATGCCATTATGTAATAGGTGATGCTATTGTCAATAATATTTATGATTTGAAATTGTTGGATGATTTGGCTTCTTCGGACACATTATGGGATAGAAGAATAGCAATGGTGTCCACTATTTCTTTTATAAGAAACGGTGATGTATTCCCAACTGTAATTTTAGCAAAAAAACTCCTCGACAACAAAGAAGATCTTATGCACAAAGCAGTTGGCTGGATGCTAAGGGAAGCTTGGAAAAGAGAACCTGCAATAATCGAAGATTTTTTATTGGAAAATTACCATGATATACCTCGAACAGCTCTACGATATGCTATTGAAAGAATGGAAGAAACCAAGAGGAAAGAGTTTTTGTATTTGTATAAAAAGTGATTTTTTTATTTCAAAAGCACTTAACCCGGATTATTCATGCTTTTAGCTTTATGTAGATGCAAGGCATCGAAATACGCAGATATATTCTTATATTTCAAGTGTTTCGTAACGCAGCAGATGCATAAAGATAAAATCAAACAACACCCCAAATTTGAGGTGATAATTTTAAACATATTTATGCATAATTAATTAATATCTAGTAGTTTAATACAATACAAAAAAATATAGTGGTGAATAATTCGGGCTAACCTGAGTATTTATTGTATCACAAATCTATATCAATTCCGATCTTTTTCATCAGGATTGATGCATTAAAGCTATCACAAACACCATTGGTCAATTTGTAGTCAAAGTATAGTTCATCGCCTTTGGTTTTAACGCCGAAATTGTAATTTCTAATCGAGTTTGGATGCTCGTACACCATATCGGTAAGGGCTAGATCATGTGTAGCTATCATACCCGAAGCTTTATTTTTCATCATTTGTTTGATCAGGGCTTTTGTTCCTATATGCCTGTCTTGTGAATTTGTACCTCTGAGAAGTTCATCCAATAGCAAGAAGCAATTATCATTTTTTTCAACATATTGGAGTATGGATTTTATCCTCTCCAGTTCAGCATGAAAAGTCGATAGATTATCTTCCAGAGAATCTATGATACGCATATAAGTAATCAACCGTACATTGGATACTTCAAATGATTCTGCACAGACCGGACATCCGTTTAATGCCAAAATTGTATTTAACCCAACGGTTCTTAAAAATGTACTTTTCCCTGCCATATTTGATCCGGTGACTATATCAAATTTTCCTTTGCCTTCAATGCTATAATCATTATCTATACGGTTTTCTTTTTTGATAAGAGGATGCCCGATATTTTGTCCGGCTATCAATAATTCTTTATCGGATATGTGTGGAAATACCCAATCGGGATTATTGAAATACAGGATACTCAATGAAAGATGCGCATCAATATCTCCGATTTTATCAAGCCATAATTTGATTTTTGAAGAGTTTTTTGACATCCAGTCTTCGATTTTATACGAATAATGAATATCCCAAAACAAAAACAAGTTCAGAATACTTGCCACTACGAGATTCAATCGATAATCCAAATTTTTTATCAATCCCGATAATCTTTTTAGCTCCATTTCAATCTGATTTTCTCCTGTCAATTCAGATTGAATATTTTGCAAATATTTTGATTTGAATTCACTTTTCTTTATTATTTTTATCAATATTGAATATTTCAAAAACAGTTTTTCCTGTTTTGAGACATGTTCATGAATAAGGTCAACTCGCTTTTTGAATTTCATGATGATAAAATAGTTTATCGTCAACAGAGGAATTGAAAGTCTCCACCATACCGGATTGATAAAACCAACTACCAGAGATACTATTGTTAGCGTAGAAAGTATATACAAAATTACTTTCAGTATTTTTTTATCTTTAAAATAGTATTTGAACACTCCAACCCATCTATCGATACTACCAAAATCTTCATTATCTTTGTCTGATATAAAAAATGTCAGGAGGAAGTTATCCCTGAATTTATTATTATTAGCGAGTTCTTTAACTATTTCCTGTCTGTCCAAAATACTTTGTTTTGTATGAGAAGTGCTTAATAACCAATCTGATAATATTTTTTCTCCCTGTACTGTTACTGTTCTGTTGAGTATATTGAACAATGAGTATTTACCAAAAATATCCAAATCGGAAGAATACTCATGTTTTTGATTTTTATATTTTTCTCCATCTCCGAAAATATTGGTTGAAGTCAGGGCATTCAATTCGTTTTGATATATTTGAATCAATTGTTTACTTTTCCCGCTTTGTACTATCAGTTTATTATGTTTTTTTACAAGGTAAGCAAAAAAGATAATTACAGATATTATGACTAAAAATCCAATAATATTTGAAATAGAAAATCCCAGATAAATAAGATAAATACCGGCTAAAACAACAAGAAGTCTTATAATTGATAATCGCGATATTTTCTTTGATAATAACTTTAAACTATCATTGAGTATATTTATCTTTTGGGTATAGTAATTCTGCATTTAATTCAGCATGTATTTGTGACTATTTCCATAAACGAAAATAGATAAGTAATATTCTTTCCGTTTTCCACACTTTTTTTTAACTTTAAAAAAGACAATATTAAAATTCAATACGTTATAACGAAAAAACCTCACAATATTTATGGTATATTCTTTCCGACATTCTTTGTAAATTTTCCAGCAGTTTTTGAAGCATATCAATACTTAAAAGCATCTTTACTATCAAATATTTCCCTATCTTTGAACATAGTAATTGTTTCAAGAACCAACTCCTAATAATTATGAAAAAGATACTTTTATTAGTCATAGCATTTGTTATTTCATTTAGTACCAGAGCGACTGTTATAGTTTCATCTGTAGGTCAACTTAAAACGGCAATTCAAAATGCCAATAATGGAATGGATTCGGATATCCTGGTTGCTGATGGTACATACGATCTTGACGGAGCTTATTTACTTATATCAAGAACCGGAATTAGCGTAAAATCACAAAGCGGAAATAGATCTGCTGTTATTCTGGACGGTAATTATGTTTCCAATGAAATATTCCAAATCGTAGCTTCAAATGTTACAATAGCTGATATGACTTTGCAAAAAGCTAAAGATCATCCGATTCATATTATGGGTGGAAATAACTCGGATGTTACAGGAGTAATAATAAGCAATGTACATATTATAGATCCGGGACAACAAGCTATTAAAATCAATTCGCGAAATGGATATTTTGTAAACAATGGAATTATCAAGGATTGTAAAATAGAGCTAACGGAATCAGGACGCAATTATGTTTGGGATCACAATGGTTCTTGTTATACAGGTGGAATAGATGCACATTCAGCAACCGGATGGGAAATTCGTGATAATGAAATAATTGGGTTTTGGTGTAGCGCCGGGCTTTCAGAACATGGGATTCATTTCTGGAATGATTCAAAAAATACCCTTGTAGAGCGTAATCTTATTATAGATTGCGATAGAGGAATAGGTTTTGGTTTAAACAGCAGTGCCCATCATGGCGGCATTATAAGAAATAATATGATTTATCATCCTAAAAACCATGGGTATAGTGATGTTGGTATCGGGCTGGAGTCTGCAGACAGTGTAAAAGTATATAATAATACAATATTTTTAAATCACAGTTATCCTAATGCAATTGAATACAGATTCACTACTACCAAGGGAGGTATAATAAAAAATAACCTTACGAATAAAGCTATTACTTCAAGAAACGGAGGCACAGCAGATGTTTCAAACAATGTTACTGATGCAGTAGCGAATTGGTTTGTTAATACATCAAACGGTGATTTGCATCTGGCTTCGGCTTTAGATGGTTTGGTTGAATCCGGTGTCGAAATAGCAGGTTTAACCGATGATTTTGATAAGGATTTGAGGCCTATTGGTGATAAAATAGATATCGGAGCAGACGAATATCATATTATCGATAATTCAATAAAAGTTAAAGTCAAACAAAGCGATATAACCTGCTTCAATGCATGTGATGGAAAAATCACAATTGATACAATTGAAAATGCTGTAATGCCTATAAAATATATGTGGAGCAACGGAGATACAACAAGTCTAATCGATGAATTGTGTGCCGGGGATTATACCGTAACAGTCACTGATAAAAACGGAAAGACAATAACCAAAACAATTGTTTTAACTCAACCGGAAGAGTTGCTGTTAAATATAGATCACACCGATGAAACGGCAAACAATGCTAATGATGGCTCCATAAGTTTCAACCCAAGCGGGGGCACTGCTCCTTATAAAATATATTGGAATAATCAAATTGTAACCGGTACTATCTCAAATCTGTCTCCCGGTCAATTCTTTTTTACGTTAATTGATGCAAATGATTGTTCGGTAACAGACAGTGTTGTTATTGAAAAATTTATTTGTCCGGAACTTGTTATCAATTCTAAAATAATTGACGCCAGCTGTTTTGGCTATTGTGACGGGTCAATTTCAATCTTAAGCATTGATAATAGTACAATGCCTGTTCACTATAATTGGGATAATGGAGATTCCAGCTTAATTTTGAGTGATCTATGTGCTAAAGATTATAGAATTGAAATAACAGATGGTAAAAATTGTACTGTTTCACAATCTTTTTCTATAACACAACCTGATGATATCCTTATCACGATAGACAGTACAAAAGATATTTTCACTAATCAAGCCGGATATATTGCTATTTCATCAAATAATAATGAAAATTATATTTTTTCATGGGTTGGACCCGATGGTTTTAGTGCAGACACTGAAGATATTTTTAATCTAAATTCTGCCGGATGTTATACATTGTCGGTACAAGATACTACCACAATGTGCAGCAAAGAATTTGAAATTTGCATCGCAGATAGAACAGCTACAAGTAATTTGGAAATAAGCAAGATTTATCTCTATCCAAATCCGGCAAGAAAATATATTTTTATGGACTTTTCCGAATCAAAATTTGCTGATTTCAAGGCAACAATTTCATTTTTCGATTTAGCAGGCAAAAAGCAAATGCAAACCTTGAAAAATCCTGCCGAAAACCTTTTAAAAATAGAAACAAAAGACTTAAGTAGCCAGATGTTTATAATCAAAATAAAATCTGCTAGATTTGGAGTGATATATAAAAAGGTTGTTGTTGATAAATAGAAAATTTTGATTATAGGTAAAGCCGGTTCAAAGTGGTTTTAATGTGTTGTCGGCACTTGTATTATCGGTGATTATTATTGAATGCAAATTGGTTTGTGCAAGCAATGAAAACCGGAATACAATAAACATTAAAAACAAAACTGCTCTATTCGTATTGAATTTAATATAAATATGCATAATTCTTTTCGTTTGTGTTTTTATTTTGAACTGCCTATCGCTTGCTTTAGCTATGGCAAAAAAAATCTTTAAAAAGTTTAAATGGGGGTAAAATTTTTATGAATTCCAGGGCGATTATTTCACCTGCAGTTCCAATTTTTTCTTCAATTATTTTAATTTTGTACGCATTCTCAAGCAAAAATATAAACTTTGTCTCCTTTTTTTTATTTTGGACGCATATCATTTTTTCTTTTTTAGGAGAGCTATAATTGTATTGAGGTGTATTTCTTGTTTATAATTACAAAAGGAAATGGTTAATTGATTCGTTGCCGGGATACAATCTTTTATCATTTAGAAATCTATTTTATAACTCAAATTAGGAATCATAATTCTATTATATTTTTTGTCAATGGTATTTGTTTTTATATTATAATAATCAGATTCAAACTCTTTGGTTTGATTTGCATTTAATACTTGCAAAGACCAAATTGATGAATATCCGGACTTATTTTTTCTATAAGAAACAGTAAATGAAAAAATCGGAGAATCAGGATATTTTTTTGCAAAAGATATATTCCCGTTTGTTTCTCCATAAATAATTTCTCGTTGATCGATAGAGGCTTTCTCGTTTATCGCTTCCATTCTATTCCCCCCAAGATAATTTAATCTGATATTTGTACTGAAAAGATTATTTTTATTTTTCCCAATTTGCCATTCTTTGCCGATTAATATATTGAATATATAGTTTTTATTATAACGCGTGTTGCGTTTTATTCTATCATTTGCAGTGTACTTGGAATCAAATACAGATGCCGAAACCAAATAATACAATCCTTTACTCAAATATTTTTCAAGAGTAATATCAATACCGATATTTCTTCCTGTACCCTTACTTATAAGCTCCTCATTAAAAAATAGATTGTTTTGAGTGTTTAGTGTAGTAATATAGGAATTTGGGGATACCGGAACATTAATAATATATTGAAAATATGGCTCAATGTTTAATTTTATATTCTTGCTTAGCATTGAATTGAAAGAAATAACAATATGGTTGGATTTCATTAAATCCAAGGATTTATTGGGTTGATTACCACTTTTGCTTGCAAAATATATGGGCAATGACTCTATTTTACTATGCAATCCATAGGCAAATGCGAAACTATTATTTTGATCAAAATGATATTTTAGTGATATTCTTGGTTCAAAAGATGTTTTATTATTTAACCTGAAGTATTGAAAATGGATACCTGCATTTAATGTAAAACGATTTGAAAATTTATATTTTGATTGACTGTAAAATTGTATCAAATCTGATTGGCCGTTTTCATTGATCAGATTTATTGGAGTAGTGTTGTCTCCTATCGATTTATTAATATCTAAATTATATTCTAAGTGATTGTAATAAAAACCTGTTCTATTGCTGTGTTTATTGTTGAAGTGATGAGTAATACTTGATTGCAAAGTGATTTTATAATTATTTTTAGTCGCATCAGATAAAGGTCTTGGTTTAAAATCGGTATCCAATCGCTGCTCGGTAAAATTCAATCCATTGCCGGTCAGGGACAAAGAAGTTTTAGAAAAAGTATTGGAATTTACCATTATTTTGTGCTTCAAGCCTGATGCAAACATATACAAAGAAGTCTGAGAATCGTCCATGTCTGTTGTTGATTTCCATTCCAAGCTATCTAAAGCCTCTATGTTGATTGCATCATAAGCAGCAATGCTCCATATTGAAAATGTACCTGTTTTTTTTGTTGGAAAATTTAGTTTAAATGATAAATCCTGATATTTTAATACGCCACTATTGCTAGGTAATACCGGACTTATTAATGCCATTGTCGAATACCGATAATTTATTAAGTAAGATGCTTTTTCCCCCTTTTTAAAAGGACCTTCAGTTGCAAAGTCAATGCCTAACAAACCTGCCTGCAAAGTATATTCTCTGGTAGAAGAATTTCCTTTTCTCAGATTAATATCAAATACTCCGGAAATTGCGTTTCCATATTCGGCTGGAAATGCTCCGGTATAAAAATCACTATTACCAATCATTTGGCTACTTAGAGCGGTTAACAATCCTGCTCCGGCAATAGTCAGATTGGCAAAGTGATTTGGACTTGGTATCTCAACACCTTCAATTCTCCATAAAAGACCGGACGGACTGTTACCACGAATAGAAATTCCATTACTACTAATAGAAGGTGTGGCTACTCCTGCAAATGAAGAGACTAATCTAGCCGGATCGCTTAAACCACCTGCATATCGCTGTGTTTCCTCTACGGTAAATTGGCGGCTACTGACACTTGCCATAGAATTAATTGGGTTGTTTTTTTTGTTTGCAACAATGACAACTTCATCTATCTCAGTTGCTTTTTCGGTTAAATCAATATCCAAAACCACCTCTTTTCCCGAACTTATCAAAAGGTTACTGAGTAAAACACTCTCATATCCAATCATACTTATTTTAATGCTTTGTCGCCCGACAGGTACATTTCCCAACGTAAATTCGCCTTCAATATTTGTTACAGTACCTTTAACAGGTTCGCTATCCCAAAGAACTATGTTTGCCCCAATAATCGGTTCTTTTGTGATTTTATCAAACACGTTTCCTTTAATTGTTTGGGTGACTATTTGTGAAAATAACAAATTGGAAAAACAAAGAATGCTTATTATTAGTACGATTTTTTTCATATTAAATGTATTTTTTTGAGTTAAAAAAGAATGCTTTATCTTTTGCAATAATATAAATGGAAAACAGCAATAATAATCCTGTTTGTATTACTTTGCTCATTGGGTGAGTTGCAAATATTTCATTGAAATATCCGGCAGTAATATGAAAAATAATTGCTACCAAAATGTTCCTGTTTGTTCTATAATAAAGCCAATTCATTATTATTACAAAAGGGAATAAACTGACAATAAAATTAATGGAATAAATTACTCCCGATTCGACCAAATTGCTTTGGTAATAGTCTTTGATAAACGAAAGTGGAATATGCCATACTCCCCAGAATAAAGCGAAAATTATTGATGTATTGAATAAATTAAATCTATTACGGAGACTGTCGGTTCCATAAGTATGCCAAGCAAGTTCCTCCAATACAGGAGCAATTATTAATAGAAACCATACAGGAAAAACTCCCGATGTAAATGTATAATGTCCGGTTATTTGAAACTGAGACGAACTGTAACCAAATAATAACGAAATAGCCTGTGCCAATATAATACTTCCCGGCATTAATAAAACAGTTAAGAATAGATAAACAGGTTTGATTGATTTAAAATTAAATAATCTTGGAAACAAATCTTTCTTTAAAGTTCTTTCCCTTTTCATCAACCAAAATGCAATAGCCATTGGTGATATTAGTCCTATAAAACCTATTATACTCGAAGATAGATTATTAGGTTCTGGTTGGGTTTCCAAATGGCTTATATATGCTGCAACACCCCAAAACAACCAAGGAATTGCAGTGGATAGTATATAGAACAATAAGGGTTTATTGTAAAGTTTCATACTTATAGATTTTGATTTGATATTATTATGAAGCAAAGTAACAGTATTATGTAACTATAATCGCCCAATCCTATAATACTGGACTAATTTTAGCGAGCAGTATTGTTAGGTGTAATTTAATGTATAGCCAATGCGATAATATGAGGTGTGAAATAATGTAAATGATTTCTTGAAATTAGTTATTTAACAAACTAATGCACTTCTCAAAAAAAATGTAGATATTGCAGTCAAAGTGTCAAAGTTAATAGCTGTAATATTTTATTAAATTTTCCCGCAATGGACGCAAAGGATTCGCTAAGTATCGCCAAGATATAAAGTGATTTTTCCTTTTACGAACCTTAGCATAATCTGCGTGTTATTTGGCGGGAATCCCTAGATTATGAATCTTATCTTTGCAAGCTTCTTCAATTATTTAAACATGAAAAAGAACAAGTATATGGTTATTTCTTGTGCGCTACATTGGATAAGTATTGAGAAGGAGTACAGCCTTTTTGTTTTTTAAAAACACTATTAAACGTTGATTTGGAATTGAAGCCTGAGTCAAAAGCGTGACCAAGCAAACTAAATTGATTATTTGAAGATGCCCGTTCGATAAATTCTTGAATCCGGTATTTATTCACAAAATCATTGAAGTTTTGATTTTCAAATTGATTAATTATTTGTGAAAGGTAATTGGGTGATATTTCTAATAAATTAGCAAGATTAGATAATGTAAGTTTTGGCTCTAAATAGGGCTTTCCCCTTTCCATTAATGTAAGCAGTTCCGCATGCTTTTTATTGGCAAAATCATCTTTCAAACCTGAGTTTTTGTAAGAGCTTTTTGTAAAATTGTCTTGAATTCCAATGATTACATTGTCAACAAAAATGTTTTTATGGCGGATGCCAAAATACCCTAAGGAAATAATTGCAAAAATAAGCATTGAATAAAAAATAAAATCTAGGTTAAAAGAATAATTAAAACCAAGGAAATCTCTCGTTATTATGATTAAAATGGCTGTAAAAAAAATGATTCCTAATCCGAAAATAAAATAGTGTAACCATCGTAAGTTGATTTCCTCATCGTTGGAGAAATTTATATTTATTAATTGCTTATATTTTCTTATGTGTTTTAATGACAAAACCGTATAGCTTATACCGGAAATTATAAAAGCAAGAAGTAATAGATTGGTAAAAGTATCAAAATCGTGTATTTGCCCCGAATCAACCAGTTTTTTTTCATCGGCAGAATAAAAAAAGTAAAATTTACTCATATATAAATAAGAGAGTGCGATTGGCAAAAAATGTATATAATCCTTTTTATTTAAATGATTATCTTTTTT
>JALVEG010000077.1 GCA_027031145.1 Saprospiraceae bacterium
AGGAATAGAACGTGTCGCATGACCCAGTCCCCAATTTAATATTCCAAATAATACTTTAGGTTTCAAAACTGAAACATTATTTTAATTTAATTTCGTCGTTGGAATCATCCATTATTTTATATTCATTAATACTGAATGTATCATTTACTCTCAGTCTGATCCATTTTCCATATTTAAAGAACCACTTTATTTGCTGAGATATCCAGCCAAACTTCAAAAATGAATATATATAGGGATGAACATGAACAAAAAGCTTTGATTTATTACCTGAATTCAAAATATATTTAATGTCTCTTTCTATATCTTCGATTATCAATATAGTCGGTGTCACCTTACCAGTACCACCACACATAGGACAAATTTCCATTGTGTTTATCTTGATTTCAGGTTTTGTCCTTTGCCGCGTAATCTGCATCAAGCCAAATTTACTCAAAGGCAAAACCGTATGTTGAGCCCGGTCATTTGCCATATATTTTTTCATTTCATTATACAGCATCCGTTTATTCTCCGCTTTTCTCATATCGATAAAATCGATAATAATCAGACCACCTAAATCCCTCAATCTAAGTTGTCTTGCAATTTCTTTAGCAGATTCCAAATTAACACCTATGGCTGACTCTTCCTGAGTATTATTTCTCATTTTGGGTCCGCTATTGACATCAACAACATGCATCGCTTCCGTGTGCTCAATAATAATATAAGCACCGCTTTTAAGTGTATAAGTCCTGCCGAAAGAAGATTTGATCTGTTTATTGATACCGTAATGCTGAAAAATCGGTGATTTGGCTTTATGCAATTTCAAAATACTAACCTGATCAGGTGCTACCTGTTTAAGATAATCTTTGATTTTGTTGTAGAACTGTTTATCATTAACAATTATTCTGTTGAATGAATCATTGAGAATATCCCTGATCAAAACGGAGGCTTTGTCTATTTCAGTCAAAAGCTTCATCGGAGGAGTTGCTTCTTTCAATTCATTGAACATTCTGTCCCATTTTGCAAGAAGGTTTTTCATCTCTTCATGCAAAACTGCAACGCTTTTCCCTTCTGCCGCAGTTCTGGCAATTATACCAAAATTCTTAGGTTTTATACTTTCGATAAGGAATTTAACTCTTTTTCTTTCATCTTCGCTATCTATTTTTTTTGAAATAGAAATTATATTAGAAAAAGGAACAAGAACCATATATCTGCCTGCAATTGTTATTTCGCAGGTCAGACGTGGTCCTTTTGTTGATATTGGCTCTTTAAGTATTTGAACTAAAACTGTCTGATCTTTCTTAAGTACATCCAGTATTTTGCCGTGTTTATCAATATCTTTTTCAAGTTTGAAATTTTCCAAACTCGAAGTTGAATTTTTATCAGAGCGGGCAATATTTACAAATTTGACTAAAGATCTAAGTTGAGGTCCTAAATCAGAATAATGCAAAAAGGAATTTTTATGGTATCCTGTATCAACGAAGGCACTATTATGACCCGGAACAAGTTGTTTAACTCTTCCTAAATATATATCTCCAACTGAAAATTCATTGCTGGTATTTTCTTTATGTAATTCGACAAGCTTAGATTCTTCAATAAGAGCGATATCTACAGCACCTGTAGTCGAATTAATTATTAATTCTCTTTCCACATTATATTAAAATTTGACACAAACTAAAGGTAAAATACGCCGAATAGACTAATAATTGACAGATAACACACTATTCGTGTATTATCTGTCAACTAAGACCACCTACCTATCTTTTCTTCTTCTTATGTCTGTTTTTCCTAAGTCTTTTCTTCCTTTTATGGGTAGCTATCTTATGTCTTTTTCTCTTTTTTCCACTAGGCATATAAAATAAATATTTAATTTGTTAATAAATTAATTTAACTTTTTACATTGTCTTTTACCAAGTCAACAAATACCTTTGATGGCTTAAAAGATGGAATAAAATGTTCAGGAATTTCTATAGGTCTGTTTTCTTTAATATGTCTTCCTATTTTCTTTGCTCTCTTTTTAAGGACAAATGATCCAAATCCACGAATATAAACATTTTCCCCTTCGGACAACGCTTCTTTTACATCTTTGAAAAAATGCTCAAGGGTAACCAAAACATCTACTTTTGCAATGTTTGTTTCTTCTGAAATCTTCGATACTAAATCAGCTTTTCTCATTGTTAATTAATATTTTATTTAAAAATAATTTTAATTTTGAAGTGCAAAGGTCGTAATTTATCTTGAAAACAAACAATTTATTTAAAAAAAAATTATTTTTTCTTAAATCTATGATAAATTATATATACACTCCAGTAGTTTTTTTCAATCAATTAGAATCCAGGCATAAAATTCAACCCAAAAACAAATTTACTGTTTTTTTCAATAGGATAAGCAAAATATGGTTCAAGTATCAGTGCCCCAAACAAATTGATCCTCATTGATATACCGGCGCTTTTTACTATTTTGGGCTTAAGAAATATCTGCTTAGGTAATCCGTCATCTCCTTTTATCAAAACAGGTTCCCCTTCTTTGAAATGGCTGAATTCATCAAATGTTACTCCGGCATCAAAAAACAATGACAGATCACTGAATAAATATCTTGATTTAATAAGCGACAACCTTTCAATGCCAGTGAATGGAAGTCTGATCTCAAAATTCGTTAAAAACAATTTTGATCCCAGCATATCATCGATATAATTTTTGCTGTCCAAATATGGGTTTGATCCATATCCATAAAGATCATATCCCCTGACTAATCCCATCTGGCCGATATAAATCGGATATACCGAATTCACTTTATTTTCAAACCTGAGATATGACATAAACCTGAAAGCAAAGCTTACAGGTTTCAACCAATAATAATACCTCAAATCAGTCAACAAACTTTCATAATCATCAGTCCCAAAATATTTTTCAAAACCAATTCTGTACCGATAACCGGCTAAAGGAGATGTCATACCATTAAAAGAATTGTCTCCTACCAAAGCAAAATTGACACTCGAACTAAAACCTTTTATAAGTCTAAAATATTGGCTAAGTGTAATGGTATCCGGTACAGGTATTTTTTCCCTGTCCTGTCCTAAATAATAATAAGTTCCCGGAGAATAATAATCATTGATCTCATCCCATCTGAAACTTCTAAACCCACCGTCAATTCCTCCTTCAATCCTCAGAGTCGTAGAAAACGGATAATGCCAAAACAAACTCATTCTTTCATCAAATACCCGCAATAGATTTGTTGTGTATTTATCTGTCAATATGGTATCACCATTTCCAAAAACTTTTGGAAATAAGGGAGTATAAGTCTGATATCCCAAAGAATTCGGAATATGAGAAATACCTAATCCCCAATTTATCCTGTTGCTTTTGTTCATATAAACCAACTGTCCTCCAAAATCATAGATTTCACCATTCATTGCAAGTCTGGAATACAGTTGATTGTTACCAAGAATATCACTAAACAGAAGATCCACGCCTCCGGCTAATCCTGTATATGTACCGAAAGTTGCATTTCCCACACCAACAGAAGTTCCACCTCCCACATAGTCCAGTTTAAATTTTGGCCTATATGGTTTATCAATAAAAGTGACCGGATCATCTAATTTCAATCTATCCAATTTTGCTAAATTTGTATTGATGATATCAGTTGCTTCCTTATTTGGTTTAGGCAGCATACCGGCAGCCATATCAACATCATCAACAGGAACTTCTTTATTCAAAAACTTACTTGATTTTGCCTGATATATAGAATATGTATTATTGTTGTATAGTGTATATAATATCCTGTCTGTTTTTTTTGATAAAGAAATGGCAGGGGAATATTCGGTAATACCACTTATTCCAACAATGAAATCGGTCTTTTGATATATCTTACCTTTTCCCATATCATACATATACATATTCCTGAATCCATCCCTGTCTGAAAGAAAATATATGTTATTGTTTTTATCAAATACAGGATTTAGATTATTTGCTCCCGGAAAAAATGGCAAATTGGCTTTCTTTTTGGTTTCCATATCCAAAACAGCGAGATTAAAAGTCCATTTTCCATGATTTCTCCCAATTTTCATACTGAGTTCATCAGTGGAAAAAACTAATTTTTTACCATCAACAGAAAAATCGGAATGAATTTCGCAATATATATCATTTGTTAATCTTTCCACTTTTCCCGTTTTGATATAATATGCATACAGATCAGTTTGACCGTCAACCAAAGCTGTCAGTACAATAAATTTCCCATCCGGAGACCAGGCGGGATTGGTAAATGATTTTAATCCCTGAGGTTTTATCTCTTCAATAGTCTTCCCAGTTTTAGTATCTTTAATGACTAAGACATTTCTTCCTTTGGCAAATGCAATAAATGCGAACTTTTTGCTTTTGGGAGACCATGTGCCTGAAGACTCCAAAAAGTTATAGTTTTCCAAATGAGCATCCCTGACTTTACTGGAAAGCTTTTTTAAAATTTTGCCATTATTAGCTTTGGCAAGATACCAATCCGTTGTAAAAATATCCTTTTCCGAAATAAATATCACATATCTGCCATTTGGACTCAAACTGGGTGAAACATTCATTTTCCCCGCATTTTTATCCGAAATCACCTTTCTGCCAATGGTCTTTTCTTTATCGTATTTAATAAAGTTTTTATAATAATTATTGATTGAATTGACCCATAAAGTATCAAATTGCTTATAACTTATATGGAATGTCGAATCAATGGCATCTCTGATACCAAGTAATGCGGTATTGACGAACAAAGGTTTTATCGCTTCATCACCCCAGGTTCCCGTAACAAATGACCAGAAAGCCTGACCATATCTATAAGGAAAATATTCAGGGTCATTAAGTTTTTTAAGAGTTGGAACATCATCGTTCAGGACAGCGTCTCTCATCCACATAGCTGTAAAAGGATCATCCCTGCCTATTGATAAATATTCCGCCATTCCTTCTACCATCCATAAGGGCAAATTCTGCAATGATTTTAATGAAGTGGAATCACTATTAATTATTATATGATATTGAAATGCATGAACCAACTCATGTCCGAGAACATGAAAATTCTGTTGATTGGTAAATGTCAAAGGTATAACAACCCTGTTTTT
>JALVEG010000078.1 GCA_027031145.1 Saprospiraceae bacterium
TGCTCAATTTAAGATACCCAAAACAGAAAAATCGGCATTTCTCTACGAAGGTGTTGACAGAGGTGATGTATATTTTTTAGCATGGACAACAACACCGTGGACATTGCCTTCCAATACCGCACTTGCTGTAGGAAAGAAAATAGATTATGTAAGAGTCAAAACTTTTAATCCATATACAAAGAAACCTGTCAATTTGATTTTGGCAAAAGAATTGCTCAACAATTGGTTTAAACCGGAGCAGGCTGAAGCGGATTTTGACAGTTACGATCCCGAAAATGATAAGGTCATTCCTTACAGAATTACGGGAGAATACAAAGGAGCGGATTTTGAAATGTTGGAATACGAACAATTGATGCCATACAAACAACCGGAAGACGGTCCCGCTTTCAAAGTATTGCTTGGAGATTTTGTTTCGACCGAAGACGGTACGGGAATAGTGCATATCGCCCCTTCATTTGGAGCTGATGATATGCAGGTAGCGAAAAAATACGGTATAGGCTCTTTGACTTTGGTTGATAAACAAGGAAAATTTATTGAAGGAGTAGGCGAATTGTCAGGCAGATATGTCAAAAACTATAAAGATGATCCCG
This sequence comes from Saprospiraceae bacterium, assembly GCA_027031145.1. Lineage (GTDB taxonomy): Bacteria > Bacteroidota > Bacteroidia > Chitinophagales > Saprospiraceae > JADJGA01. Next base: position 591 of record JALVEG010000078.1, read on the forward strand.
ATTGGGAAGATGTGGATATCGATATTGCCGTATGGCTAAAAAAGGATAACAAGGCATTTAGTGTCAAAAAATACGAACATAATTATCCGCATTGCTGGAGAACGGACAAGCCTATTTTGTATTATCCGCTTGACAGTTGGTTTATTAAGACTACGGCGATGCAAGACAGATTGATGGAATTGAACGATACCATCAACTGGAAACCGCAATCAACAGGTTCGGGTAGATTTGGCAAGTGGCTTGAAAATCTTCAGGATTGGAATCTCTCGCGTTCAAGATATTGGGGAATACCACTGCCTATTTGGCGTACTGAAGACGGAGACGAGGAAATATTTGTGGATTCCGTAGAAAAATTGTCTAAAGAAATAGATAAATCTGTGGAAAAGGGTTTTATGAATGAAAATCCTTACAAAGGCAGCTATGATGACATAGACCTGCACCGTCCATATATCGACAAAGTCATTTTGGTTTCCGAATCCGGCAAACCGATGTACCGCGAACCCGATTTGATAGATGTGTGGTTTGATAGCGGTTCGATGCCGGCAGCGCAATTGCATTATCCGTTTGAAAACAAGGATAAATTCAAAACGCATTTTCCGGCTGATTTTATTTCCGAAGGAGTGGATCAGACGCGGGGTTGGTTTTTTACATTGCATGCTATAGCCACTATGGTTTTTGATAGTGTTGCATACAAAAATGTTATTTCCACCGGATTGGTATTGGATAAGAAAGGAGAGAAAATGTCAAAGAGAAAAGGCAATGTCGTAGATCCGTTTGCAACGATAGAAAAATACGGTGCCGATCCTACACGTTGGTATATGATAGCAAGTTCACCGCCTTGGGACAACTTGAAGTTTGATCTTGGAGGCATAGAAGAGACTACAAGAAAGTTTTTTATCACTTTGTACAATACATATTCGTTTTTTGCTCTTTATGCCAATTTGGATAATTTCACTTACGAGCATGGAGACGTACCGTTGGAAAATCGTGCCGAAATAGACAAATGGATTATTTCTCTGTTAAATACACTAAAAAAAGAGGTAAAAGAGCATCTTGACAATTATGATCTGACTCCTGCATTGAGAAAAATCCAGAGTTTTGTTTACGACCATTTGAGCAATTGGTATGTAAGGTTGAATCGTCGTAGATTTTGGAAAGGGGATATGTCGGAGGATAAATTATCTGCTTATCAGACTTTGTTTGATGTATTGTTTACGGTATCCAAACTGATGGCACCTGCCGCACCTTTTTTTGCAGAATGGATGTATCAAAATCTGAACAATGTGGCACACAGGGAAAACTTTGAATCGGTGCATTTGAGTTATTATCCGGATATTGACGAAGGAGCTATTGACAAAGATTTGGAGCAAAGAATGGAATATGCTCAAAAGATATCTTCGCTTGTGCTTTCATTGAGGAAGAAACAAAAATTGAGAGTAAGGCAACCGTTGCAAAAAATATTGTTGCCGGTATTGAATGAGAGTTTTATCGAGCAGGTCGAAAAAGTAAAAGATTTGATACTGCATGAAGTAAATGTCAAGGAGATAGAATATGTCACTGATACATCCGGTATTATCAAGAAAAAAATCAAACCCAATTTTAAAACTTTGGGTCGTTTGCTCGGAAAAAATATGAAAGATGCCGCTGCGATTATCAATACATTTTCGCAGGAAGATATATCAGCGATAGAGAAAACAGGTAAATATTCTCTGGAAATAAACGGTGAAAAATACGAATTGAGTGCGGAAGATTTTATCATCAGTGCGGAAGACATTCCCGGTTGGCTGGTGGCAAATGAAGGCGAACTTACGGTAGCACTTGATATCACTTTGACGGATGATCTCAAGGCGGAAGGTTTGGCAAGAGAATTGGTAAACAGAATACAAAACATCAGAAAATCCAGTGATTTTGACGTGACAGACAGGATAGTGGTACAATTGACCACCGATGACAAATTGCAGAAAGCCATTGAAAAATACGGTGATTATATCAAATCCGAAACCTTGGCGGATGATATCGCATTTGTAGAGGATTTGGATACCGATATGATAGAATTGAATGAAAATGTCAGTGCTAAGATAAAGATAGAGAGGAGCTGATTAGTGATTTGTTTTATTCTGAATTACTAACGGTCTCGCCTTATGCAGCGTAGTCTGACGATAGTCGACTATGATGTCATAAACAATGTTAGCAAGCGTTACTTGTTATTTAATTTATTTTCAATATAGACTTTATCATTCAGTTTTTTCAGAGCTTTCATAAAGTCTTTTTCATTCAATATTGTTAATTGATAATCACTTATTTCCTTTAATTTTAAGTAACGTTTTTCTTTTTCTATCCCATTTTTTATTAATTCGGCATTCATACTTTCCAAATTTGATAAAACTGCTAATTCATTAATACTTGCTATATCTCTGATATTCATTCCTTGATTAGCATATTTTGGGTTGGCATCTCTCCAATCTTTTGCAGTGCATCCAAAAAGCGTAACGTTTAATAAATCTGCTTCGTCTGCATAAATCAACCATTCTTTGTTTTTATCATAATTCTTTTTTGGAAGTATATAATTTTTAACGGCATCTGTGTGAATTTGATAATTTGCTTTACTTATTATTCGTTTAAAATTCCATTCAAGATTATATTGATTTGTTTCAATTTCTTTTAATCTTTGATATTCTGTAATTAGATACAGTTTAAATATCGGGCTTATCCACGTCCCAAATTCAAAAGCGATATCTTTATGAGCATAAGTTCCCCCATATCGTCCTGCTTTTGAGAAAATTCCTATAGCATTTGTTTTTTCAGTCCATTCTTTTACACTAACCTTAAAGCTATTCAATCCTGATTTATTTCTAATTGTGGCGAATTCGCCATAATTAAAATTTGGATTATTGATTTTTTCCCAAACACTCAAAAATTCAAGCGTATTTCTGTTTCTTAACCAGTCAGTTATAAAGAAACTCCCGTCTTTTGCTTTCAGCATATCTGTTAAGCAAATATAATCCTGTTCGTCTTTTTTAACAATTGAGATTAACTTATCTTCTACTTGAATTTTTGATATTTTGCTCATATTAAATTAATTTATGCAAATTTAATATAAAAACTTGGTTTGTTGTAGTCTTTATTAGGTTTTCATTTTTAAGATACTTATTATTGAATATAAGAGATTTAATAACTAAAATATTGCTAGCAAACTTTTTATAATTTTCCTTCAAGAGATTTCAGTCTATTATGGTTATCAAATTCCGAATTTATAATTTTATTATTCCTTAAACCTTTAATCATTCTTTCTGAAACTTTTAATTTAAATTCTCTATCAATTAAATAATTAATAAAAGCATTTTTATGGTTCAGGTCTAATCCGCTAATTAATTGAGGGAAGTACGTCGTAACTTTTTCTAATTTATTTTTATCAATTTTTGGTATTCGATGATCATCAATTGTCATAACAAGTGTCCCTTTTCCGTAATTTGCGCAGTAATAACTTTTAGAATTAAATAGTCCGCAAACCACCATTCCCATTTTATGCTCAAATCCTTCTTCAACATAAAAATGTCCTTCCGATAATTCTTTGATATTTTTTAATAATCCAATTTCTTTAAGTTTATTTGACTGAATTAGTAGATTTTCGGGCATTCCACTTTGAGAATTTGCCCAACCCCACATCCAAGAATTGTCTATAAAAGAGAGTGAGCCAATTATTTGAATTGAGAATTCTAAATTTCCAAAAGAAATACTTCCTTTACCCATATCTATATACCAATCATTTGAACCAATTACGTCTGCAAAAATCATTTGTTTTTCAAAAGAAAGTCCTGCATTTTGTTCAAATAATTCCTGAAAATTCCCATAATCATTTTTTTTCAATTCGGTAAATTCTGAAAAATCGATATGAGAAGGTTCATTTGTTTTATTACCACCAAAAAGTCTTTTTAAGATACTCATAATTATTTGTATTTATGCTTGCTAACTTACTTTTATACGGAACAAATATATAAATTCCTCTTGTTTTTTCAAAGGAAAATTGTAATTTATTAGATTTTAGTCGTTTATAACTGTTAATAACCGATATTAACGGTTATTAACGGCATTGATAAGGTACATCTTATTTTTAGTATATATCTCAATTGTTTTAGGAAAAGAAATTTCCCAAAGTTATCTGAACATATCTTGATCAGGATCACTCACCACTTTTATTTTTATATTTATATACAGTATTGACAAAATACGCATTTTTATCGAATTGTCAAAAAAAAATAAAACAATTGCTTTTGAATTGATGTTAACCGTATGTATATACTCAGGTAGGGTGCTTTTGAAATGAAAAAATTCAATTTTTTTGTCAGATAAAGCTTATTTTTTGAAGGCATAGTGGACCTACGTCAAAAAAAATAACTGAAATATGGCAAAAAAGTGTTTTTTTCAGTCAAAATGATTCTACCTGAGTATATACAGTATTATTAAACAA
>JALVEG010000079.1 GCA_027031145.1 Saprospiraceae bacterium
ATGGAAAGAGTATAGAAGAAGCAAAAGCATCTTTTGAAATTGCTATTCAGGACTTTTTAGAATATACATTGGAAAACCAAACCTTAGAAGATGTACTGACAGATTTAGGATGGATTTTGAAAAAGAATACAAATGAGATTTTAACACCGGGAATTACAACAGTAATTAAAAATAATGAGTTTCTTTCAGAAATTTTCGATAAATATCCTGTCAATTCATACCATGAAGTTTTTGATGTTCCCATTTTTGTATAATAAACATGTCTACAAAGAAATTATCAAATATTCCGCTAAAAAAATTTAGGAAATTTCTTCAAATTGAAGGGTTAATTCTTATTAAAGATTCTAAAGGTAGAGGTGGACATGAAAAATGGGTAAAACAAGGAATGAAAAGACCCATAACAATTCAAACCCATATAAGTCCTGTACCTGAATTTATTGTAAAACAAATATTACGTCATTTAAAAATTAGTAAAGAATCTTTTTTTGAGAAATTCGACAGGATAAAATAAATATACTCAGTATAGTGTTTTCTTTCTAAAAATAAGCTTAAAAATTGTGTTCTTATGATATTATTTAAAATACAAACAAACAGAATTTATTTTATTTTAATTACTTTATTTCTATCCATTTTTAGTCTAAATGCTCAAAAAACTAAACCGGATAGTTTCTCCTTAACAGTAACTATTCCTTCCAAAGCGATGAAGATCGAGCATAAAGCAATGGTTTTTTTGCCGGAAAATTATTATGTTGGCAATGATAGTTTTTCTGTGGTTTATCTTTTGCATGGTTATACGGGATATTACAACAATTGGTTTGTAAGAGAACCAGAGTTGCCTGATTATTGTACGAGATACAATATTATCATTGTTACTCCTGAAGGAACTTCAAATAGCTGGTACATCAATAGTCCGGTAGATACTGCAAGTAAATATGAAACATATATTGCTGAAGAAGTTCCGGATTGGGTCGATAATCATTTCAGAACTATCAGGAAAAAAGAAAATAGAGCAATATGCGGATTAAGTATGGGAGGACACGGAGCATTGACAATAGCCGCAGATTACCAAAACAAATTTGGAGCGGCAGGAAGCATGAGCGGTGTTCTGGACTTTAGGCCGTTTCATGAAAAATGGAATTTAACACAAAAACTTGGGGATTATAATATATTCCCTGATAATTGGTATAAATATTCATTTGTGGGAAAAATCTCTAAATTAAAAAATTCCGGTCTTTCCCTACTTATTGATTGCGGTATGGATGATCCTTTTTTTGAAGTAAATAAAGAGATACATAATGATTTGGTAAATCAAAAGATTCCACATGACTTTTTCATAAGACCGGGTGGACACAGTTGGGATTATTGGAAAAATGCCTTACCGTATCATCTGCTATTTTTCCAAAAATATTTTGAAAAAGGGGAAAATATAATTAAATAATTATGATATCAAATACAGTAATCTCTGTTGAGAACCTGACAAAAATGTATGGAAATTCAATTGGAGTTTCAAATATCGGTTTTACTGTGGATTCAGGAGAGATATTTGGATTTTTGGGACCGAATGGTGCAGGTAAAACCACGACAATAAGAATGATGCTGGATTTGCTTCGTCCAACATCGGGAATGATCAAAATATTTGGAAAACAAGTACAAAACAATTCTATTTACATCAGAAGTTTAACCGGATATTTACCCGGAAATTTTTCGGCTTTTAATGATATGACCGGAAATGAATTTCTCCGGTTTGTAAGTTCACAAAGAGGATTATCATTTTCATTGCCACAAGAATTGTATGACAGATTTGAATTAAGTACCGGAGATCTCAATAAAAAACTGAATCATTTATCTCACGGAATGCTACAAAAACTGGGAATAATCCAGGCTGTTATGCACAATCCTGAATTATTGATTCTTGATGAACCTACGATCGGGTTGGATCCTTTGATGCAGGAAGAATTTTATCAACTATTGATTGAAATGCAGGATAATGGATGTACTATTTTCTTTTCTTCTCACAATCTTTCGGAAGTGGAAAGAATTTGTCACAGGGTTGCAGTTATAAGAAAAGGTGAGATAGTTGCACTTGAAACATTGGAAAACTTGAAGAAAAAAAGATTCAGAAAATTAAAACTAATATTGAAATATCCGGTTCCCGATCTGAAATTAGAAAAAACGAATTTATTATCCCAAAATGATCTGACTTATGAATTTCTGGTCAAAGGAGACATTGAAACGCTAATAAAAAGTCTGAATAATTTACCTGTTGAAGATTTTATTTTTCCCGAACCGAATTTAGATGAAGTATTTAGAGCATATTACAAAGAAGATAAAAAATAAAAAGATTGATAATTATTAAGTACGAATTAATAGCCTCATAGAGGCGATCCCGCTGTACAGCGGGATGGTAGAAATGGCATAAAATACGATTAAAGCCTCGTAGAGGCGACATTATGGTAGATTTTATATATGATAATTTATTTTGGCGTTATTTTTGCTAATTAAGCAAAAATCATGACAAAATATCGATCAATTACAAATTGTTTAACATTTGAAAAATGAACAAACCTTTCTATTTAAAATATATATTGAAACGTCATCGTGGTTTTTTAATATTCAGTATAATCTTTATTACGCTAACTCAATTTTTGCTGGTAAAGGTTTTTACCGGTGTGGATACAAAACCGTTTTTGGAAACAATAATGAAAATCATGCCTCAACAATTTAAAACCATGATGGGAGAGCAATTTTTTACCACATTGACTATTGACGGAGCCGCAGCTTTTGGTTTCAATCACCCGGTAGTATTAGCGATCTTCATTGTTCTGATAATATCTCTTTCATCAAGGAATATTGCCGGAGAAATAGAAAAAGGCACAATGGAGTTAATGTTGTCATTTCCTGTCAAAAGAACATCATTGGTCACCAAATTATGGGGAATTGGTATTTTTATTATTTTTTTGGTAATACTTTCCGCATTGTTGGGTTCGATCATAAGTGTTATGATCTATGACGATCTAACCCGGGAATTTATAATTAAACTTTTAAAAATAGGTTTGAATTTGTGGTTTTTGATGGTTTTGATTTTTAGTTTTTCACTTATGATATCCACATTTGAAAGAGAAGGCAGCAAAGTTGTTGCAAAAACAGCAATTGTGGTTATGGTTTTTTATTTTCTGGATCTGTTGAGCACAATGTGGAAAGCTATTTCATTTATTAAGCCATATAATATCTTCACTTATTATCAACCGCAAAAATTAGTCTCCGGAGAAAGGGATTTGTTGCAAAATCTCCCTGTTTTAATCGTATTTATCATTATTTTTTTTGTAATAAGTCTTTGGCAATTTAACAGGAGGGATATACCCTGATAAGGGTGCATTTCATTTTTTCGCTTTTTCCCTCCTTTGCCTCTGACTCCTAAAGGAGAACCCAACACGCAGTGCGAAAAAATGAAATGCACCTCCGGATAAGGTAAAAATATAAAGCGTTGCCCCGAGCGGTGTGCTGAGTGCGAAGCGTACCGAAGTATGATTCCGACGGAGGAGGAATTGTATCTAGGAGCTCAAAGGCTAAAGTTCAAAACCGGCAGGTACTTACGGAAAGGAGATTGCTTCGGTCGTACCTCCCTCGCAAATTCCTATCTCTTTTAGCATGTGAAGTTAAATATTAAAAACGATTCTGCGAGCGATCCCAATAATTTCAAAAGAGTGTAGTAGACTTTTCTCGCTTTGGAAAAAGTTACTTTAGTTCTTCTTTCAGATATTTACCGGTATAACTTTCTTTGATATCCAAAATACCTTCGGTAATGCCCTGATAGACAACTTCACCTCCTTCAAATCCTCCTTCAGGTCCAAGATCTACAAGATAGTCGGCAGATTTGATGATGTCCATATTGTGTTCTATTACCAAAACAGTATTACCTCTTTCCACGAGTTTGTTCAATACATTAATAAGGTGTTTTATATCTTCAAAATGAAGTCCGGTCGTAGGTTCATCAAGGATATACAGGGTTTTGCCGGTATCTTTTTTTGAAAGTTCCTCTGCCAGTTTTACCCTTTGGGCTTCACCACCTGACAAAGTAGTCGCTTGTTGACCGAGAGTGATATATCCCAATCCTACATCGAGAAGTGTTTTCAGTTTTCTCTTCAAAACAGGTACTGCTTCAAAGAAGTAATATGCTTCTTCAACTGTCATATTCAATACATCTGAAATGGTTTTTCCCTTATAAAGTATTTCCAAAGTTTCTCTGTTGTATCTTTTACCTACACATGTTTCACAATCTACATATACATCGGGTAAAAAATTCATTTCAATTTTCATTTTTCCACTACCCTGGCAGGTTTCACAACGACCTCCTTTTACATTGAAAGAAAATCTGCCAGGTCCATATCCACGTATCTTGGCATCGGGGATCATTGAGTATAATTTCCGGATATGTGTGAAAAGTCCGGTATATGTTGCAGGATTGGATCTGGGAGTTCTCCCGATAGGTTTTTGATCTATTTCGATCACCTTGTCAATATATTCAATTCCCTTTATTTCTTTTACCGGCAATGGTTTTTTTATACTGCGATGAAGTTTTTGTCTCAAAAATGGATACAATGTATCATTGATCAGGGTAGATTTGCCGCTTCCCGAAACTCCTGTTACGCATATAAAAGTTCCCAATGGTAGTTTTACGTTTATATTTTTCAGATTATTGCCGGTTGCGCCCTTAATCTCAATGTTTTTTTTATTTCCTTTCCGTCTTTTTGCCGGAACTTCAATGGTTTTCCTGCCGCTTAAAAATTCTGCTGTTATACTTTCTTCTTTCAAAAATTGTTTGGGTGTACCCTGTGCAGTTACCATTCCTCCGTGTTTTCCTGCTCCCGGACCAAGATCAAACAAATAATCCGATTCCAGCATTATCTCTTTATCATGTTCTACAACAATGACGGTATTTCCTATATAAGTCAATTCTTTTAGAGCTTCTATCAGTTTCTTATTGTCTCTGGAGTGTAATCCGATACTTGGTTCATCGAGGATATAAGTTATCCCTGTCAATTTGGAACCTATTTGGGTAGCAAGTCTGGTTCGTTGGGCTTCTCCTCCGGATAATGTTCTTGTAGGCCGGTTTAGATGCAGATATCCAAGACCTACCTGAAGCAAAAAGTCCACTCTTGTTCTCAATTCTTTTAGTATTTCTTTAGCGATGGATCTTTGTTTTGAAGTCAGATTTTCATCAAGACTGTCAAGCCATTTTTGAAGACTTATCAAATCCATTTCAGCTACTTCTCCGATATTTTTATTATCAATTTTAAAATGCAGGGATTCTTTTTTCAATCGGTAACCTTCACAATCGGGACATTTGATAACAGACATATATTCCTCCGTCCAGGATCTTATTTTTTCCGATGTAGTATTTTCATACCATCTTTTGATCATATTTATCAATCCTTCAAAAGCCAGATTGTAAGTATATTCTGTCAATCCGAAATTGAAGTCGTATTTGAAATCCTCATTTCCACCAAACAAAATAACATCCAGGGCTTCTTTGGGAATATCTTTGACAGGAGTATCAAAATCAAATTTATATCTTTTTGCAATAGCTTTTAGCTGCTTGAATGTCCAGGTATCTCTTACTTCCCCAAAGGGAGCTATTCCCTGTTGATTGATGGATTTGTTATAATCCGGAATTACTTTTTCAAGATCAACCGTATTGACAGTACCTAAACCCTTGCAGGTTGGACAAGAACCGTAAGGAGTATTAAATGAAAAAGAATTGGGAGACGGTTCTTCATACGAAATTCCTGAATCCGGACAAATAAGACTTTTGCTGAATGGATGTATCTTTCCTGAGTCCACATCGGAAATAAAAACAAGATTATCCCCGAGTTTCATTGCCACTTCTATGGAGGAAGAAAGTCTTTCCCTTTTGGATTTATTGACTTTTATTCTGTCTATTACAACTTCTATATCGTGAGTTTGGTATCTGTCAACTTTAAAATTAGGTTTAAGGTCAATGATCTCACCATCGACCCTTGCTTTAGTATAACCTCTTTTTCGTATTTGATCAAACAATTCCCTGTAATGCCCCTTCCTGCCTCTTACCATTGGAGCAAGAACAGCTATTTTCCTTCCTTCAAACTCATTAAGAATAACATCAATAATTTGTTCTTCAGTGTATTTGACCATTTTCTTTCCGGTAACATAAGAAAATGCCTCTCCTGTTCTGGCGAATAGCAAACGGAGAAAATCGTATATTTCGGTTGTTGTTCCCACAGTTGAACGGGGATTCCAACCGGCAGATTTTTGTTCAATTGAGATCACAGGACTAAGACCTGTTATTTGTTCCACTTCCGGTCTTTCCATTTTGCCTAAAAACTGCCGGACATATGCTCCGAATGTTTCCATATACCTTCTTTGACCTTCCGCGTAAATAGTATCAAAAGCAAGGGAGGATTTTCCACTACCGCTAATACCGGTAATTACCACAAGTTTATTCTTTGGAATTTCGATATTTATATCCCGGAGATTATTTTCCCTGGCACCTATAACCGATATGTTTGTATTCTTTGCAGGCATAAAAATCTATAAAAATCCTATTACGAAAATGACAAATGCACAAAGATAGAGTTTATTTTTATACTAACCCGAATTATTCACCACTTTAATTTTCATACTGTGTTAAATCACTAAATATTAATTAATTATACAAAAACATGTTTAAAACTTAACACCCCAAATTTGGGGTGTCGTTTGCTTTTATCTTTATGCATCTGCTGCGTTACGAAACACTTGAAATATAAGGATATATCTGCGTATTTCAATGCCTTGCATCTACATAAAGCTAAAAGCATGTATAATTCGGGCTAACTCTAATAATTAGTATGAAATACTTCTGTTTATACAAACCTTCCAAATCATATTAGAAAATTTCGATATTATTATCTATGATATCTTGAATCTCCCTTTTATTCTTTGAGTCTTTATAGATAAGATCATATCTGATTTTACCACACAATTTAGCTAAATCAGATGATAATTCATCCGATTCAATAGCTGAAATTTTATTGTCTTGAGATGTTTCTTTTATAGTGTTAAGTAATTTGGAATATTCAATTAAAACATCTTTATCTGCAATTGTTGATATTTTATGTGTTAAAAACTCTAAAGAAATCATATCTGATTTACTAATTTCTCCTTTTGATATTACTCTTTCGATTATATCTATCAATTCAAAATAAAGCCCTGATTTTAATTCAAATATTTTAATTCGCTGTTCTTTTTCCAATTCTATTTCACTTTGTTTATTTAACAAAGCCGCTGTAATAGCAATAGTAGCGATAGTACCTAAAACAATTAATACTATTTCTTGTAGAAAGGGAATATTGTCTGTTTTTAAATATGCAAATTTTAAAAAAATATATCCGGAAACAAACGTGAATATGGCAATTAAAAGATATTTAGAACTTTCTTTCATGGATTTTATAATAATTTTGTGGCTATAATTTTAAGTATTCAATATGATAAACAACATATATCTATTTGTAATTGTTTATTGAAAAAGAATTATACTATTAGTTTTAAAATGTTACTTTTGTGTTTTATTTGAAATATTACAATTCTATCAACCGATATAACGTTAATAATTACAATAAGATATTATGGAAAATAAATTATACGTTTATAATAGCAAAACAAGAAAAAAAGAGCTTTTTGAGCCTATAAATCCCGGACATGTGGGTATGTATGTATGCGGTCCTACTGTTTACAATGAAGTACACCTTGGCAATGTAAGAACATTTGTGAGTTTTGATGTGATCTATCGTTACCTCAAATATTCGGGATACAAAGTTAGATACGTGAGAAATATTACCGATGTGGGACATCTGACCGAAAGCGGTGAGGACAAAGTCTTGAAAAGAGCTAAACTGGAACAATTGGAACCAATGGAACTGGTTCAAAAATATACGAATATGTTTCATGAGATGATGAGCATTTTCAATACTTTGAATCCTGACATTGAACCCAGGGCTACAGGACATTTGATAGAGCAAATGGAAATGGTGCAGGAGATCCTGGATAATGGTTATGCTTATGAAAAGAACGGTTCGGTATATTTTGACACATTGAAATTCAACGATGATTACAAATCTTACGGTAAATTGTCGGGACGTAAGATAGATGAACTTCTTACCGAAACAAGAGATGATCTGAAAAATCAGGATGAAAAACGTCATGCTTCAGATTTTGCCATCTGGATGAAAGCTTCCGATGAACATATAATGAAATGGAATTCTCCATGGTCGGTAGGATTTCCCGGTTGGCATCTTGAATGTTCGGTAATGAGTACAAAATATCTTGGGGAAACATTTGATATTCACGGTGGAGGGAACGATCTGAAATTTCCTCATCATGAAAATGAAATAGCTCAAAATATAGGAGCGCGTGGAGTTGAACCCGTCAAATATTGGCTGCACAGTAATATGTTGCTCATGAATGGCAGAAAAATGTCAAAGAGTGACGGTAATACCATCTCTCCTTATGAATTGTTCACAGGTGAAAGTCCTCATGTTTCCAAAGGATATAGTCCGATGGCAGTGAGATTTTTTATGTTGCAGTCGCATTACAGAAGTACTTTGGACCTTACCGATCAGGCAATGCAAGCTGCTGAAAAAGGGTACAAAAAACTGATGGATGCTGCACATATCCTGAATTCGATGGAACATCCCGGGAAAGGAGAAGTTACAGATAAAGATAAAAAAATATTGAGTATTCTTGAGGCGATGGAAAATGATATGAATGATGATTTTAATACTCCTAAAGCACTTGCAGATACTTTTGAACTGGTAAATTATATCAATAAACTTAAAGATGGTCATCTGGACTTCAAAGAGATCTCAGTTGATACTTTTAATAAAATGAAGGATACATTTGTAAGTTTTGTATACGATGTATTTGGGTTTAGAAAAGAAGCGGCAGGTGATGACAAAGGAATGTTTGAAGGAATGGTAGAATTGTTGATCACTATCAGAAATGAAGCCAGGGCAAATAAAGACTGGGCTACATCCGATCTGATCAGAGATAAATTGAAAGAAATAGGCATTCAATTAAAGGATGGTAAAGATGGGACCAGTTGGTCAAAAGTAGGGTAATGGTGTTTTTTTGTTCGTTATTCTGTGTTTGGTGTTTTGAAGCGTGTGGCTTGGACTGTCAAATTTATTTGACAAAAAATGTAGTTTTGGGGAAATAAAAAGCCTCGTTAGAGGCGATCCCGCAGTACTGCAGGATGGTTGCAATAACAGATAAGAGCTGCTTCGAGCCCCAGAGGGGCGACATTATGGTAAAACGGAGAAATGAGACTACTTATCTATTTGGGAAGTATGTTTGATGAGAGGCCGGGAGACCTTCATCTGGGAGAGTGGTACAAGGGAAGGATTTAGTTGGTGTTGAGAATTCTTGAATACCGATTAACCCCGATACGCTAAAGCTACAGAGCAGGCGAATGCCGATTTTAGAAAGTTTGGAAGCGAGGTCAGAGACACTCGCTTATCAGTGGGGTGATAAAAAGCCCCAGAGGGGCGACATTATGGTAGAAACGGAGAACGTTACCTCTTGCCTATTTTGGCAGTATTTTTGTGGCGATAGCAAACAAAAATAGTGACAAAATGAAAGGGTAGCAAAACTGTCTGAATTAGGATTTACCCCGTTGAATATTATTCTACGGAGTGAATGATTTTAGAAGTGGAAAAGCGAGGTAAAAGACATTCGCTTATCAGGGGGTCTTTAAAATAGACTTCCGGGATAGTGGTTGATTGCGAATCGCCTTCGCCAAGGTCTTCGCCAAAGGCTACGACCGTCGGCGAAGGCTTCGGCGATTGCGATAAGGATGGTAAGGGAGCCGACGATAGTGCGCCACGCAAGAAATAACTACATATATATGCTTGATCTTTTTTATTTATACTTCGTTGAAGAACCTCGCAAATAGCTAAGGCTATTCACGAGAACCTTCGTCTTGTCTAAATAAAAAATAGCTTCGCCTGGTATATACATTTATTTCTTGCGTGGCGCACTTGGAGGCTGTCCCGACGGCAGGAGGGACGGAACCCCTGAACAGCCTGGTGACGGCTGCGTTTGCAATTGTGCATGGCCCGGCAATCGCCCAAATAAAAATTATTAACAAAAATTAAATGATATGAAAAATCTAAAATTCACTTTAATACTTTTTTTATCTTTGATAATAGCCTTTCCGTCCTGCAAAAAGGATGAAAAAGTGAAATCTGCAACAGAGAAGAATCATGAACGGAAAAAATCAGTAAAAATACCTGTTTTCAACGGTGATTCTGCTTATGCTTTTGTGAAAAAACAAGTGGATTTCGGTCCAAGGGTTACAGGTAGTGAAGCATATAAAAAAGCCAGAAAATGGTTTATCGATAAATTCAAATCTTATGGTGCCGATGTAGAGGTACAAAAATTTAAAGCCAACTTTGCAAACGGGACCAAAGCTGATGCGGCAAATATTATCGCACATTTCAACCCGGGAAAAAAGAGAAAAGTGATAATAGCATCACACTATGATTCAAGATATATGGCGGAAAAAGACCCTGATCCGGAATTGAAGAATAAACCTATTGATGGCGCTGATGACGGAGCCAGTGGAGTAGGTGTAATCTTTGAAATCGCAAGATTATTAAAAGAAAATCCTTTGGATATGTCGGTGGATCTTATTTTGTTCGATGCCGAAGATAATGGAAATGATAAGGAAGATGAAACTTGGTGCCTCGGATCTCAATATTGGTCTAAAAAAGCGGCTCAATCGGGATATAAAGCTGATTTTGGGATATTGCTGGATATGGTCGGAGCAAAAAATGCTTTATTTCCAAAAGAAAATAATTCCAAACAATATGCCGGTCCGGTACAGGATGTGATCTGGAATCTCGCAGCCAATATGGGATACGGAGATCTATTTGCCAATATTCAAAGAGGAAATATAAACGATGATCATTATTATGTCAATAAAGTTGCCAGGATCCCAATGGTAGATATTATCAATATTCCTGATGCACAAAAAGGATTTGGATCATATCATCACACACACAAAGATAATATCAATATAATAGATAAAAACACTCTTCGCAGAACGGGGCAGGTTGTGATTGCAGTTATGTACAAATATGCATCCGATGATCTATGATTTTTATTAAAAAAATATTTATTTTATTTATTTTTATTCCTGTTTTTTCATTCGGGCAAAATCCCGGTATGAGTGATAAAAATATTTTAATACAAAAAGGTATTATTTATAAGAAAGAGTTTTCTCTAGAAGCAAAATTTCATACTCTTGGATTTGCTCTGGGTTACAACAGGGAAACTATTTCCACATATTACCTTACAAAATATTATCATTTTGATATCGGATATCTCAAATCCATTAAAGAAAAAAGAAATAATTTAGTGATAACAGGGATCACTATTTACAATTATTATTCTTATGGCAAGAGGAATTATTTTTTTCCAGTAAGAATGGGTATGGGTTTCAAAAAATATCTTTCCGAAAAAGAAGCTTATCATGGTGTTGCTATCGGATATTCATTGGAAGGAGGTATGACATTAGGTGTACTTAAACCATATTTTTTAGTTGTCAGAACGAAGGATGGAGAAAATAATGTTTTTTATAAAACAATAAAATACACTGAAGAAAACAGGGATCTTTTTATTGATGAAAATTTAATATTTGACAGAAGTTCTTTTTTCAAAGGATTTGACCAGTTAAGTATGGTTCCGGGTATTCATGTCAATGCAGCTGTTCATTATGCATTAAAAGCATACGAAAAACCTGTTTATGCAATTGAGACAGGAATAATGTTGGATGCATTTATCAAAAGGGTGCCAATAATGGTCGAAACGGAAAATTTCAAAAACAAATCACTTTTTATCAATGTTTATATTAATATTCAATTGGGTAACAGGTGGAATTGATTCAGTGAAAAATAAGTAAATACTCAGGTAGAGTGCTTTTTCAATCAAAATGACTCTCCTGAGTACTTACAAAAATAATAACAGAGTGCAAACAACAAAAAATAAAAGAGAGAGAAAACCTTCATGGTTAAAAGTTAAATTGCCTTTAGGTTCTTCATACAGACAGGTAAAACATACCGTCGATCATTATAATCTTCATACTATTTGTCAAAGTGGTAATTGTCCTAATATGGGTGAATGCTGGACAGCAGGAACTGCAACATTTATGATCCTTGGCAATATTTGTACAAGAAGTTGCAGGTTTTGTGCAGTAAAAACAGGAAAACCTACGGAATATGATATCGATGAACCCCGAAGAGTTGCAGAAGCCATTAAACTCATGGGTGTCAAACATGCAGTTATCACTTCTGTCAACAGGGATGAACTTGTGGATAAAGGTGCACAAATATGGCATAATACGGTAGTGGAAATAAAAAGACTGAATCCTGATACTACTGTTGAAACGTTGATACCTGAAGTAAAAGAAGATTGGAATGCTCTTGAATTGATGATAAATGCAGGGCAGGAAATCGTTTCCCACAATCTCGAAACCGTAAAAAGTTTATTTCCTTCAATCCAATCCCAATCCAACTATCAAAGAAGTCTGGATCAGATAAAAAGGATCCGTGATTTTGGTAAAAGAACAAAATCCGGTATTATGGTCGGTTTGGGAGAAGCCATGGAAGAAGTATATGAATTGATGGATGATCTTTTGGAACACGGATGCCAGATACTTACAATAGGACAATATTTGCAACCTACTTTTGATCATGCACCCATAGTGGAATATGTACATCCCGATATATTTGCTATGTACAAAGAAATGGGATTACAAAAAGGTTTTGAGTATGTGGAAAGCGGTCCGTTGGTAAGGTCTTCTTATCATGCTGAAAGGCAGTTGTGATATTGGTAACCCCATTTTCTTTATAGGCAAAGTTTCTAGAAGGTGGGGGCATTTCATTTTTTCGCATTGCGGGTTGGGTTCTCCTTTAGGAGTTAGAGGCGAGTTGTGGAAAAAAGAAAAAATGAAATGTACCCCCAGAAGTTGATGGGTTATTTAAAAAGAAAAAAACATCTATATTTGCACAATGGAGAAGAATAAACCAATAATACCTGATGAAGTTCTGATGTCAAAGATTTATCTTATCAGAAACCAAAAAGTTATGTTGGACAGGGATTTGGCAGAACTATATGGAGTAGAAACCAGAAGATTAAAAGAGCAAGTTAGAAGAAATATTGAACGCTTTCCCGAAGATTTCATGTTTGAGATGACCAAAGAAGAGCTTAAAGAATGGAGGTCGCAATTTGCGATATCCAATAGTGAAGTAATGGGGATGAGGCGTCCGCCTTTTGTATTTACTGAACACGGTGTTCTGATGTTATCAAGTGTTTTAAACAGCAAAAGAGCTATCAGTGTAAATATTCAAATCGTGAGAATATTTAGTAAAATGCGGCAACTGTTGTTAACACATAAAGATATCCTTTTGAAGTTGGAAAAAATGGAATATCTACAGGAACGACAAGGAGAAGACATTGAAGTTATATTTAAATATCTGGAACAACTATTAAAGAAGGATAAGGAGGAAGAAGCCCGGGAGAATCGGAAACGTATCGGTTTTAAAAAGCATTAATCAGATAAAAATAAAATATGAAAATAACAATACGTAAAGCTAATAGAGAAGATTATTCTGTGATACTGGATTTGATAAAGGAGCTGGCTCTTTTTGAAAGAGCTCCTGAAAAAGTAATAAATACTGTTGAGAGAATGAATGAGGAAGATCAATATTTTGAGGCATTGGTCGCTGAGAAAGATGATGGTGAAATCGCAGGAATGGCTTTATACTTTTTTGCTTATTATACCTGGGTTGGAAAATCCCTTTATCTGGATGATCTGATAGTAAAAGAAAAATACAGGGGAAATAAAATCGGGACAAAACTTCTGGAAGAAATAATGGACATTGCAAAAAAAACAAAATGCAAAAGAGTTCGCTGGCAGGTTTTGGACTGGAATACTCCCGCTATTGATTTTTATAAGGCTTATGGTGCTGATCTGGACGGGGAATGGATAAATTGTGATGTGGAAGGGTTTTAGCTTAGGATTATTGCATTTCATTTTTGCAAAGCTGCCTCTCTGCTTTTTTTTGCACCGCTGCCTCCCAGCCTCCTGTTTCTCCGTTTTACTCCGAAACCGGAGTAGCTGCCAACCCCAAGTGAAACAATTTGCTTGTTTCACGGGGTAAACGCGCATTTCTCCCAACTGGAAAGTCGCGGGTTGCTACATCCCCCTATTTTTTTCTGGAATGAAATAGAAGAAAAACATAAGGGGGAGCGCAATGCATTAGTGGGTTGGCAGAGGGGGCGGCTGTGCAAAAAAAAATCACAATCCTATCAATCCCAAAGTGAAAAATTTTCTCGCTCTATCCTCACCCCGACCCTCTCCTTTTCACATAATTTCACGCTATTGTTAGCATTTCCCGAAAAGGAGAGGGTGACTGGTGCTAGGTAGAAAGTGGTAATTTTTTTAACAAGATAATTGGAGATTTGGTAGAAGTGGAATAAAGAGGCTGTATGCCAAAGTGCGTGCAAAACCTTTGCTGTTTACTTAGGGGGTAGCTGAGCCAAGAAAACAAGTAAATTTTTTCCAAGCTCCGGAAAAACCAAGTTTCTACTCCTTTGCCAATTTTGTAAAACAACTAAGTACTTCTTCTCCTTTCATCTTAAGATCAAATTCAAGAATAGAATCATTTTTCAAAATTCCCGATGAAGGATATATCAAATTCACAACTGTATCATAAACTACGGTTCCATTTACGGTATATGAATCAATAAGTTCTATAAATTGATTTTCAATAAAAATACTATCGGACTTGACATGGGCTCTCAAATCCATTTTAGTTGTATAATTATCGATATTAACGGAGATATCCCAAGGATTTTCAAAATAATTTTCAATGATAGTTGTAACGGGTTGTTCAAGATTATCACAGATTATTTTTCCTGAATATTTTCCGGCAAATTTATCACTTTCCCTGATCTCGCAATTTTCACCACTATATCCGGCATCACAAAAGCAATCACCTTTGATACAATAACCATTTTCGCACAATTTGTCCTTGCATTTATCAAGACAGGAATAATTAGAAAATGTCAGAACTATAAGAAACACAAAACCGGAGATCAGAGTATAGGACTTGTTGACATTCATAATACAAATTTATAAATAATAACGAAAATAATTCAATTTTGTGGAATGAAAGAAAATTAAATTATTTCAAATTAAATATGATTATACCGAAGATCTTATATTATAATTATTGTAGATTTTAAATATAAACTTTAAATATACATGTAATTTTAAAGTTAAACTTTAAATTTTCCTCATTATAAAACATATTTTATCTATTTTAGGTAGAAAACTATATGTTTTTCACTAATTGTTGTTATTTTTCCGCACTTTTTTACAAAAACAACTTTACAGAATGGATTTTAAACCCAATAATATGAAGCGAATTATTTTAATATCAATTTTTTCATTTCTATATTTTTCAACAAATGCTTGTACCAATTTCCTGATAACCAAAGGAGCATCTGCAGATGGTTCCACTATGATCAGTTACAATGCGGATTCGCATACTTTGTATGGTGAATTGTACTACTGGGCTCCGGCAACTTATCCCGAAGGAACGATGCTGGATGTATATGACTGGGATAGCGGACAATATCACGGCAAAATCAAACAAGCACTTCAAACCTATAATGTAGTCGGTAATATGAACGAATTTCAGGTTGCAATAGGGGAAACAACTTTCGGAGGATTGGGTAAACTTCATCATCAAAAGGATGCGATTATCGATTATGGAAGTCTTATTTATATCGCATTGCAAAGATCCAAAAGTGCCAGGGAAGCAATAAAAGTGATGACTGAACTTGTAGCGGAATACGGTTACGCCAGTCATGGAGAATCTTTTTCCATAATGGATGCCAATGAAGTTTGGGTTCTGGAAATGATAGGTAAAGGAGATTTTGAAATGGGTGCTGTTTGGGTAGCACGACTTATTCCTGACGGGTACATTAGTGCACACGCCAATCAGGCAAGGATTATGAAATTTCCACAAAAATATGAAGAAGGAGGAATTTCCTCGGATGATATTGATAAAATATATGATCCTAAAGTAAACACAATTTATGCTGCCGATGTGATTTCATTTGCC
>JALVEG010000080.1 GCA_027031145.1 Saprospiraceae bacterium
TTATTTTTATTCATTCCGATTATTAATTCATCATCGATATCTTCGAGATCATCGATTATTTCGATCCTTACTCCGTCAAAAGGTGTCAGATTTTTAGCATTTTGCCCGTCTTTATCAACAGCATAAAGCAGAAAATTCTCATCTCCGCCACTATCTTTGACATAAATAAGCCTGTTTTTATTTGCCCAGAAATATCCATTTATATCCCTCTCCGTTTCTGATGTTATCCTTATTGCTTCTTCTTCACCGATCTTTTGAATAAATATATTTTTTCTTCTTTCATACGGTGCTAAATAGGAAAAATATTTACCATCCGGTGAAATTTGATACGATGATTTATCGGGATTTCTGAAAAAATCTTCTACCGAATATTTCCGGTTATTTTTTTCTTCAATATCTATAAGTTTTTGAATCTCTTCTTTTGTACTGGGCAATGAAGTATCACCCGGCAATGTTTTATTATCCATTTTTAAGTTTTTAGTATGCGAAATTAAGAAAGTATTTTAATAAAATATTTATTTCAATAATTAAATTCAACGTAACTACTAAGATAGGGATAGGTGCATTTCATTTTTTCGCATTGCGGGTGGGGTTCTCCTTTAGGAGTTAGAGGCAAAGTATGGAAAAAGCGAAAAAATGAAATGCACCCATAGGGATGGTTATATTGGGAATGAAAAAATTTATACAGATGCATAATTGATAAAACCATTAAGGCATTAAGAAACATTAAGAAATAAGAATAAAAGACTTTAACTATACGTAGCTCTTTAATAATTAAAAAAAATTATTAAAATAAAACATTAGTGTAATTTGAGAGTTAGTTTGTTATAAGTTTACCTTTGCGAAACTCCGCGTTACCTTTGTGCTCTTTGCGGGAGACAAAAACTTATCAAATAAGACTTTAATTCTGTTTATTTTCCCGCGAAGGAACGCTAAGGATACGCTAAGTAACGCAAGGTGGAAAGATATTTATAAACAGAATTATAAAACTACTCAGGCAGGATGCTTTTAAAATGATTCTACCTGGGAAGTTACTTTTATGCTAAAATTTTCCTGTTTTTATTCGACAATCTTATTAAGATATTTTCTAAATAAAGTTTAAATCTTTATCTTTGAATTATAACAATTTGAATTATATCTTTTTATATTTATATTTGTTTTCCCTTTTAACTATAAAACCAATTATTATGAAAAGAATATTTCTTTTTTCAATTATGTTTTTTGTAGGATTTTTAAATATTTCTAATGGGCAAAATACAAGTTGCCTTTCTTTTGACGGGTATAATGACTATGTCAGATATACAGATGATGCCACTTTAGGACGAATGGATGGTGCTACGGATTATACTATTGAAGCGTGGGTGAAAATTCCTTCAGGAGCAAATACTGGAGGAAGAATAGTCCAAAGATATAGTATTTTTACATTTCGGTATGAAACTGATAATAAATTGACTTTTTCTTTAGATCATGGCACAAGTAATTGGGCAATATACAATTCAACAACAAATGCTTTGCCTAATGACAATCAATGGCACCATGTTGCAGTTATTAGAAATACCGCCCCTAATCCAAATACTTTAAAATTGTATGTGGATGGCGTTGATGTTACAGATGGGACTTGGAGTGCTTATCCTTTAAGAAATGAGGACAATAGAAATTTATATATTGGACAAGATGGTGGAGGTAATCACTATTTTGAAGGAAAAATAGACGAAGTAAGACTAAAAAATGTTGCTGAAGATCCCGATGATCTACAATCTGAAACTACTGATCCGCCATATACTTCTGATGGCAATACAGCAGCATTGTTTCATTTTGATGAGAATACAGGTACTACAACTGTTAATGAAGCTTCTTCATCTAATGCTACTTTGAATAATGGTGTTGCATGGTCTGATGCAACCGGTTTACCCATGGAAACAACACAAGCTCTTGATCTAATTTCTTTCTCAGCAAATAAATACAAAAACCATGTTCAACTTAACTGGGAAACGGAATTTGATATAACAGGAAAAGAATTCAAAATCCAAAGAAGTTCAGATCTGAAAAATTGGAAGGAAATCGGAGTTTTGCCATATTCCATCCAAAAAGATAATTATTCATTTATTGATGATCAGCCATTGCGCAAGAATTATTATAGAATACAGACATTGGATTTTGACGGAATTTCTACTTATTCCAAAGTTTTATCGATATCTATATCCGAAAATTCCTCAATATCTATTTCACCAAATCCTGTGAAAGATGTAATATTCGTTTCCGGAATAGATGAAAAATCACCGGTGCAATATAAAGTCTATAATACATTTGGCGAAAAAATTCAACAGGAAATTACCAATGGCATTATCCGGCTTAAAAAAACTGTCCAGGGTATGTACTTTTTGCAAATAAAAGGTGAAACAAAGAAATTTATCGTAAAATAATCAGTGGTTTAGTATTAAATCATAAATTTGTAAAAGATAATTATAAGTTTTTTATATGAAAAAATATTTTTCATTAGCGATTTTAATGCTTTTTGTGTCCCTGGCTTATTGTCAGATTACAGAAAGAAAACTGGTATCCGTATCTACAGGATTTTTAAAAAAAATCGGTTCCGGTTATAGTATTAAAAAGGATATCATTCCATTGGTAGAAAATGATACATTAGCTTATGTGGTACAACTTGAACCCAAAGGGTATTTGGTTTTAACCCCAAATGAAAAATTAACTCCCGTACTTGCTTTTTCTCTTGATCACAATTTTGATTTCGTCAAATCCAAAGATAATATTTTACTTGATATGATCATCAATGATATGACTCATCAATTGGCATTGATAAATAATAAAGAGAATAGCAAAACGGTTTCCTATTTTAACAAAAACAAAAAGCGCTGGCAACAATTGCAGGCATCTGAATTAATCACAAATAGAGTTGATGAAATATATGGACCTTTGTTAAGTTCGGTTTGGGGTGGAGTCAATTGCAAAGATCAGGATAGCTCTTATATTTATGTAGGCAATTATTATACACCTAATCACTATTCGCCTGGATGCGTTGCAACTTCGATGGCAATGATATTACATTATTACCGTTGGCCTCACAGTGGTATGGGAAAACATACGGATTATGATAATTCCGGAAGTAGCCAGGGCAGCTATTTTGCAGATTTTGGTGAGACTTTTTATGATTGGGGCAATATGCTGGATGAATATCATTATAAACAATCAGATACTGTTGAAAGGGCGGCAATGGGACAGATATCTTATCACTATGGTATTGCAGTAGATATGGATTATGAAAATACCGGTTCTACAAGTAACATCAATAGATCTCCGGATGCTCTGAATGATTATTTTAGATATACAGGCCATTATGAGACCAAATCATGGAGCTCCTTTTGGTCCAGAATGTATGAGAACCTTCAAAACGGTCATCCTGTACAACTTGCAATTTCCACTACGGACGGACATGGACACGCACCTACGGTAGACGGGTATTGGTCATCGGATACCTTGTCCGATAAATATTATCACATGAATATGGGTTGGTGGGGATCCTGGAATAATTGGTATGCTTTGCAGGGAAGTTTCAATGCTGCAGGTTATACTATTGTAGATGCAGCGGTTTTTGATATTTTACCCGATCCGGAAATTGAACAAATGGATGTTCAGCATACAGATACTTTTACCTTGCACTGGAAAATGCCTGATAATGTCCAATGCGATACTTTTGAATTACAAAAATATATTTCAGGCACCTGGACAACTATAACTAAAACATTGGAAAAACAATATATCGATACTGTCTCACAATGCGGAGATTATCAGTATCGCGTTAGAGCCAGAATAGACGGGCATTGGTATTACAATAATTATTCGGAAACATGTCATGTTTTTGTTTCCGGAGACATCACTTCTCTTTATTTTGATGGCAATGACTCTTATTTTGTTAATGAGCATGACAATCTTTTGGATGTAACCGGAAGTGACTGGACTATCGAAACCTGGGTTTATCCCACAGAAGTTCCCGCTAGCGGTATATATCCTGCAATAATAAGCCGGAAATATTCTTTTGAACTATATTTTAGAAATACCTCGGGAAACCTTGGAGTAGGAATACTTGCTTTTGATGGTTCAGGAACTGGATTTGGAATAGAAGGATCTATTAATTCAGGTACAAATAGCATGACACTTAATAACTGGCATCATATCGTTGCTTCAAGAAGTGGTTCAACTACAAGATTGTTTATCGATGGAGTTATTGTCGGAACTTCTACGGATCCTGATTTTGATTTGGATGCGTCGATTTCAGCTATTAATTTCGGTGCCAGATATGATAGTGGCAATGGTGGTTATATAAGATATATTCAAGACTGCAAACTGGATGAAATCAGGTATAGCAAAATTGCAAGATATACCGCGACCTTTGTTCCTCACAAATATGATTATTGTACACCGGACAATGATGATATTTTTATTTTTCATCTCGACGAAGGAAGTGGCAGGGATTTAGAGGATGCAACGGGAAATTTTACGACTGTGACCCTGCGTTATTATCCAAATGATCCAAATTGGTCATGCGATCCGGAATACAATGGTTATTATGTAGATGCTACAAATGGGGATGATAGCAATCCGGGGACTCAGGCAGAACCCTGGAAAACCATTAACAAAGTAAATAATTCCACTTACGAACCGGGGGATCATATAAAATTTAAAAGAGGAGAATCCTGGAATGAATTTCTTTATTTTGATCAGTCAAAAACCGGAACGGAGTATGCACCGATAGTCATTGAGCCTTATGGAAGTGGAGATGATCCCGTTATAAATTATGCAGACTATGGAGTGATATTTACCGGTTGTTCTCATATTAAACTGAAAGACTTTGAAATATTAAGTGATATTGGAATTATGATTAAAGATGATTCGGGAACAAATCCTCCATCAGGAATAATAATCTCAAACAATAATATTCATGATGGCATTAATAACGGAACCACAGGAACCGGAATATATTTGTCAGATGGTGCTAACAATTGTTTGATTGGAGATAATAATGT
>JALVEG010000081.1 GCA_027031145.1 Saprospiraceae bacterium
ATTTTTGGTTGTTGTGGATTTAATGCCGATGGAGATAACGGGATATGCAGATGTTATTTTACCTGAATGCTCATATTTGGAACGATATGACCCGATTCGTTCTTCTACATTCAGAACTCCTTCCATAGCATTGAGAGCACCTGCTGCCAAGCCGAGATACAAATCAAAACCTGCCTGGTGGATGGCAAAACAACTCGGTGAAAAATTGAATCTCGGTGATTATTTCAAGTATAATGATTATGCTGAAGTGATAGACTGGCAATTGAAACAAATGGGAACTTCTCTTAAAGAAATGAAAAATATTGGAGTTAAAAATTTTGAAAGAAGTTCAAGACCATTATATTTGAAAGAAAATGAAGATTACAGATTTAAAACACCTTCCGGGAAGATCGAGTTGTATTCCAAAAAGTTGAAAGATGCCGGATTTGATCCTTTACCTGTTTATATTCCTCATGCCAAACCAAAGAAGAATTATTACAGGCTGATTTACGGTCGTGCTCCAATGCATACTTTCAGTAAAACAATCAATAATCCTTATCTGAATGACCTTAGGGATGAAAACAGTATTTGGATAAATCCCCGTATTGCAAAGATATGGAAATTGAAAAGAGGTCAAAAAATCCGGATAATGAATCAGGATGGTATAATTTCAAAATTTCCCGTGAAAGTTAGATTGACAGAGAGGATAAGATGGGATGCTGTATATATGGTACATGGATTCGGGCATGATAACAAAAATCTTTCAAGAGCTTACGGTAAAGGAGCAAGTGATTCGGATATGATAACAAATATCAAAACCGATCCATTGATGGGTGGTACCGGATTGAGAGAGAATTTTATTACATTTTTATTAGATAATCCACATAAAAACATAGAATCATGAGATATGTAATGGTGATTGATACGCTTAAATGCGTAGGGTGCAGCGATTGCGTTGTTGCCTGTCAAACCGAAAATGATGTTCCTTTTGGTTATTGCAGGGATTGGGTGACGGAAACGGTTAACGGTACCTATCCTGTTGTGGAGATGGAATTGAGATCGGAACGATGCAATCATTGTGAAAATGCACCATGTGTCAGAACTTGCCCCACGGGTGCAAGTCATGTTGCAGAAGGAGGAATTGTATTAGTGACAGGAGAAGAATGTATAGGTTGTGGTGCATGTATAGAATCCTGTCCTTATGATGCGAGGTATCAACACCCTGAAGAAGGATATGTGGACAAATGTACTTTTTGTTTTCACAGGGTAGAGAAGGGTCTTAAACCTGCCTGTGTTTCTGTTTGTCCTACGAGGTGTATGTATTTTGGAGATATTCATGATCCTAATAGTGAAGTTTCAAGATTATTGGCTCAAAGAAAACATAAGGTTTTGGCTCCGGAAGCGGGGACTAAACCACAGGTGTATTATTTGATTTAGATTGAATAAGATCGAATAAGATTGATGTAGATTGGAATAATGGAATAATGGAATGATGGAATGGAGGAAGTCTAAAGTTTGGAAGTTTGGAGGTTTTGAGGTTTTGGTGGCGGTTTGCAAAGAGGCGGGAGACCCCTGTACATTATCATTACAGGGCAGGCTTTTGCAAGGAGGGTGCTTCAGGGCAGCGGTAGTGGTGATGCTTGTATCTATGTCAATTAAAGTTAGCACGCTCCAAGCCAAAGGTGTCCTCACCTCTTGGCGATAGATGCAGCAAAGCAGGGTTTGTGGTGGCTGTTCGCAAAGAGGTCGGGAGACCTTTGGCTTGGAGAGTGGTACAAGGGAAGGATTGTGGTGGTGTTTTTTTGTTTTGAAGTTTTGAAGTTAAAATCAGCTCAAGTGTTAAAATTTTTCCTTGTCGGTGTTTTTGAAGCGGGAATTAATCCCCCGCTGGCGGGGGAGCAAAAGGGGGTGGAAAAATTCAGGAATGTAAGAACGGTGCAAGTTGCAAGTTTGGATGTTTGTTTTTTTATTCATTGTTCTGTGTTCGGTGTTTGAAAGTTTTAAAGTTTGTAAATTTGGAATACCGAACACCGAACAAGGATTGATGATTTTTGAAGTGGAGAAGCAAGTTCGAAGACACTCGCTTATCGGGAAAGCCTAGTGCGCCAAGAATGAAATATCTCCCATAATAAACGAAGCTATTTTTCACTGAATCGAGGTGCTCAAATAGGAGTTATGCCGTAGTATAATGACTGTTTGAGTAACGAAGAGTCAGGGAAAAAGAGCGAGTTTAGATGAGGATTTATTTTGTTCTTGGCACACTAGCTGTCTGAATTAGGATTTATAAGATTTAAGGATATTAGGATTTTGTGAGAAGTGATAATAAAGGAGTTGAAGAATTATGTTGGTAATTTTGAAATAGGATTTTGCGAGCGCAGCGTGGCAATCTCGTGTCTCTTTAGGATAGATTGAAAGAGATTGGAGAAAAATGGAGAACGCAAGAGTAAAGGCTTAAGCGTTGCCCCGAGTAGACTTAGTAAAAAAGGTAAAAATTATAAAAAGCCTCGAGAGGCGATCCCGCAGTACTGCGGGATGGTAGAACCAATTAAGCGAAACCCCATGCCTATTTTGGCGGTATTTTTGTGGCGAAAGCAAACAAAAATAGTGACAAAATAAAAGGGTAGAAGGGTTTGAAAGTTTGGAGGTCTCAGGTTTTGATGTTTGGAAAGCGAAGTTGGGAGACGCTCGCTTATCAGGGGTGAAAAGGCAAAAGTGAAAAGGCTAAAGGTTAAAGAATAAAGGCTGAAGTATAAATATTTGGAAGTTTTGAGGTTTTGAGATTTTGATGTTTTGATGTTTGGAAGCGAGGTCGGAGACACTCGCTTATCTGGTAATTTTGAAACCGGATTTTGCGAGCGTAGCGTGGCAAACTCGTTTCGTTTACGGATAGCTTATTTGAAAAAACGTTTTTTATCAAAAGCTTTGATGATTGCAAAGGTACTTTGTCAGGGCTTTGCACATTGCGATAGGGATAGTAGTCTCGGCTGAGCCGAGACGAATAGCCTGGTCGGAATAGAGATTTTTGCATAAGCAATTGCGGGTGGAAATCTCTATGGAGAATCGCCCAAAAAAAGAAAATAATAATTAAAAAAAGAGAATATGAAAGAAGAATTATTTATAAGTGGAAGACATTTGGAAAAAATAGATCCGCATCTGGAAATATGGGAATTTCCCATTTCTCTGTACCTTTTTCTCGGAGGATTGGCTGCAGGAATTCTCATTTTTTCATCAATTGTGGTACTGTTGAATAAAGAGGACAAATTTCCGTCAGCAGCACGATGGACGCCTATATTGGTGCCCATTGCAATTGTTATCGGATTGATAGCTTTGATATTTGATTTGAGCCACAAATTGTATGTTTGGCAACTTTATACCACTATCAGGATCGAATCCCCGATGTCTTGGGGAGCATGGGTATTGTTGGTGATAACACCTTTATCTTTCTTGTGGGTATTTAGCTATATCAGAGATTTATTTCCGGGATTGGATTGGAAATTACCTGTATTGTATAAATTTGAAACATTCGTAAGAGAGCATAAGAAATTTATCGCTATGTTACTCATCCCATTATGTATAATTCTCGGTATTTATACGGGAATATTATTGTCGGCTTTCAATTCCAGACCATTGTGGAATAATGCTATTTTAGGTCCTTTATTCTTAACTTCCGGATTATCTACAGGTGCAGCAGCGATCATTTTATTTTCAAAATCCGAATATGAAAAGCATCTGTTCAGTAAAATAGATGTTGTGCTGATAATCATAGAAATAGGTTTGATTATCCACATGGTTATGGGATATTATGCAGGAAGCGAAGCTCATATTGATGCAATAAGTGTTTTGATGAATGGAGATTTTAGTTTCATTTTCTTTGTGATATTGATGGGACTGGGGTTGATAGTTCCATTGCTTTTAGAGGTTTTTGAATTATTGGGGTTGAAAATGTCTGTAATAATTCCTGCTATATTGGTTTTGATTGGGGGATTGGTTTTTAGAATATTGATGGTAGATGCAGGGCAATTGACAAGAATTCTTTATTAAAAAAAATATTTACTTCTAAATAAAATTAACTGAATAATGCAAAAGAAATATATTTTACTGACGATTCTGATTTTTCTGATGGTGTTTATTGTTGCCATTGTTGCTGAAAGGAATAATTGTGATAGCAGTGTCAGTTCGACATTGGGTTTTAAATCTGAAAACTGTTATAAATTCACACCTGAAAAATTACTGGTTGAAGCAATGGGTTCCAGCAGATATATCGATCTGGATGAATTGGCTGAAAAAATAATCAGCGAAGATCCGACATATATTTTAGTGGATATCCGGGATGAAAAACAGTTTAATTCTTATTCATTGCCGGGAGCTATTAATATTCCTTTTGAAAAATTGCTTGATAAGGAAAATGATAATTCGGAATTCAAATCCGATGCATACAAAAAGATATTGTTTTCAAATAGCACTTTATTGTCAGATCAGGCTTGGATGATTTTGAGGAGAAAGGGTTGTAAAAATATAAAGATTTTGGATGGAGGGCTGAATAAATTTTTTACTACTTTGATGGATCCACCCAAACCTTCCGAAACGGATCCTGAAGAGGAATTTGAAAAATATAGTTTCAGAAAGGCTGCTGCCGTGTATTTCGGTATGCCCAACCCTTATGAATTTATTCCGGAATATCAGCCTCCAAACCGGAAAAGTGATCAAAGAAATATGCCTCGTGCAACTTCTAAAGTTAAGAAAAAAGTAAAACCGGTACCAAAGAAGCCGGAACTTGCTCCAGAAGAGGAAGAGGAGGAAGATGAAGGATGCTAATTGAAAAGTAATTCGTATTTATGCAAACATACGAGTTACATTAAAATTAAAAAAGACTAAAAATCATAAAAAATGATGAATCAAAATAAAATATTTAATTTAATTATTGCAGGATTATTTATCATATTTTTTGCAATAATCATCTTATTGATATGCAAACCGAAATCTCAATATTCATTTGCTTTGACGCCGGAAGAAGCATTGGAAATGACTATTTCGCAAAAAGATTTTATTTCACCTGTCCA
>JALVEG010000082.1 GCA_027031145.1 Saprospiraceae bacterium
TGCTATGACCAATGATTCAAGAAATGATATTATTATCAGAGGAAATTCACCTTTTGGATTATTGTGGAGATTAGATGGAATAGAAATTCCAAATCCCAATCATTTTGGAGCTTTTGGGACGACAGGAGGTCCGGTTAGTATGTTGAACAATAACTTATTGACAAATTCCGATTTTTTCACAAGTGCTTTTCCGGCAGAATACGGTAATGCATTATCGGGAGTTTTTGATCTTAAAATGAGAGCAGGCAACAATCATAAAAAAGAATTTGTAGGACAGATTGGTTTCAATGGTTTTGAAGCAGGAGCGGAAGGGCCATTCAAAAAAGGCGGCAAAGCGTCATATATTGTCAATTACAGGTATTCTACTTTAGGGGTATTCAATGCTCTGGGAATAAATATTGGAACGGGTTTAGCCATTCCGCAATATCAAGATTTGACTTTTAAATTGAATTTTCCGAGTACAAAATATGGAAGATTTAGTCTTATCGGGCTTGGAGGGAAAAGTTATATAGAATTGCATGATAGTGAACTGGCTTTAGTTAATAGTGATGATGATTCCAATTATAACTATGGTGGTGTTGATCTGGATTATGGTTCGGACATGGGAGTAATAGGATTGTCTCATCTGTACTTTTTTAATCAACATACGCGAATTGAAACTTATGCATCATTACTGGGAACTAGAGCTACAACATATATAGATTCATTGAAATTTGATGACAAAGGAGGGATAATTCAAGGTTCAAATTATAAATTTTACGAATCAACCGGTACTGAAATCAAATATTCGTTTTCCACGCATTTGAAAAAGAAATTCAACGCTAAAAACAATGGTTCAGTCGGGGTTTATTATGATTTATATCGTGTAAAATATATAGATAGTGTTAAATTACACGGGATAAACAGGTTTATTAATAATTTTGATTCCGAAGGCAATATTTCTCTTGTCAGAGGATATATCCAGTGGCAACATCGTTTTAGCAACAGACTGAAATTAAATGCCGGCATCTATTCGCAGTTGAATGGCAATAATAATGAATTTGTGCTTGAACCAAGGCTTGGTCTGAAATATAATATTAGCAATACACAATCTTTTAGTGCCGGATATGGTTTGCATAGTCAAATGCTTCCACGAATGTTTTATTTTTATCAGACACTTGTCGATACGGCTAATTTGGTTTATGATTTACCATATAAAGATTTGAATATGGTAAAATCTCATCAATTTGTTATAGGATATGACAATCTTTTAACGGAAAATTTAAGATTCAAAGCGGAAACTTATTATCAGAGCTTATTTGATATTCCCGTAAGTACTACAACTCCCGAATATTCGACGTTAAATGGTGGTGATTCTTTTGCTTCATTCCCTGAAGACAGTTTGGTAAACTCTGCAACCGGAGTTAATTACGGATTAGAACTTACTCTGGAAAAATTCTTTTCTAAGGGATTTTATTTTTTGACCACGGTTTCACTTTTTGAGTCAAAATACAAAGGATATGACGGAGTAGAAAGAAATACGGCATTTAATGGAAATTATGTGTTTAATGTATTAGGCGGTTATGAATTTAAGATCGGTAATCACAATTTATTATCTTTATCAGTTAGAACGGTATATGCCGGAGGAAAGAGATATATTCCAATAGATATTGAGAAATCAAGAAAAACAAATTTTACGGAATATAAATGGGACGAAGCTTATGAAAATAAATTTGACGATTATTTCAGAACGGATTTAAGGATAAGTTTTAAAATGAATGGTAAAAAGTTTAATCAGGAATGGGCAATTGACTTACAGAATGTTTCAAATACTAAAAATATTTATTCACAACAATACAATCCGAGAACAAAAGGAATAAGTTATGATTACCAAACAGGCTTTTTCCCAATGTTTTTGTATAGAATTCAATTTTAGTTGTATATTTATATCGTTGAGACTACTTATGTGGTTTTATTTATTGATTGTATGAGTATTGAAAGCATAATAATATTTCAGTATTTTTCATTTTGTTATTACTAAAAATTTAACATGAGTAGTTACATATCGTTATTAATATATAATCTTCTTGCAGCAATTCAAAATGGGTTGTGTCCGGTTCGTTTAGTCCGGTTGATATCAAGTTGATAAAATTATAGTAAAATATACTGCATGATAAAAAATAATTATAAGTACAAAGAAGATTGGGCTGGAGAAATAAGTATGTACATCGGAATTCCAATAGTTGGATTTTTGCTCACCTTTATTTTTGTTGATGAGAGAATTAATTATTTTACAATAACTCATTTGTACCAAATCCTAGTAACTATTCTCATTACGGGAATTAATTGGGCCGGATGCCGGTATATAGTTATAAAATTGTGGAATAAATATCCATGGCACATAAAGCCTGTCAAACATATTCTTGTTGAAGTACCTTTGATGCTTGGATTTACAATAGGTTTGATGGCACTTAGTGCTTTGGTTTATACTTACGCTTCTAAAACACCCTTTAATATGGCTGATTTTTGGCGGGACACATCAATCGTAATAATTCTTGTTTTCTTTTTGGTAAGTTACCATGAAGCTTTATTTTTTTATCATCAATGGAAAGAAAATTTTAACAAGTCACTGAAACTTGAAAAAGAAAATATAAAAGCGGAATATAATGTGTTAAAAAATCAAGTTAATCCTCATTTTTTGTTTAATAATTTAAATACTCTAATAACTTATGTGGAAGACAATGAAGAGGCGACAAATTATATTCACAATCTATCCGATTTTCTTAGATATTCTTTAGATGAAAGAAATATTGGGGTTAAAACATTGAAAGATGAGCTTGAAATGGTAGAAAAATATATTTATCTCCAAAAATCAAGATATGGAGATAATTTAATATTGGATATTAATATTCCTTCAAAGTATTATGAAAATATATTGCCTTCATTGTCCCTTCAAATGCTGGTGGAAAATGCCATTAAACATAATATTATATCAAAAAATAAACCATTAGTAATCAAAATCAAAATCGAAGATTCCGGTTATTTGATTGTAGAAAATAATATTCAAAGAAAACAAGATGCAATCTCAACCAATAGAGGACTAAATAACTTAATAAATCGATATTCTTTTTTATCTGAGAAAAATATTATTATATCGGAAAAAAATAATAAATTTATCGTGAAATTGCCATTAGTATTACCAAAAAATATTTAACAATCATAAATTATAAAATGAAACGAACATGAATTTTTTTAATCATAAAATACACACACCTGTGTGCCAAAGCACTTCGGTGCGCAGCCACAAGGTTATGATTATCCGTCAGCTGACGGACATGAGAGTTCCTGAATGTATTTAAATTTTTATTATTTTTTTACAAAATAAAAATTTCAAACAGATGAAAGTCCTTATTATAGAAGATGAAATACGCGCAGCCAACAGATTAAAAAATCTAATAACCGGTATTGATTCCAGTATAGAGGTTTTATCAATTCTTGACAGTATTGACAATTCTGTCACTTGGTTAAAAAATAATCCACATCCTGATTTGTTGTTTTTAGACATACAACTTTCCGATGGTTTAAGTTTCAATATTTTCAAACAAGTAAATGTAAATTGTCCAATAATTTTCACAACGGCTTATGATGAATATGCACTCAGGGCATTTGAAATAAACAGTATAGATTATCTTTTGAAACCTATCGAAATAGGAAAATTGAAAAAGAGCATTAACAAATATTATAAACTAAAAAGCAATTTTCTAAATGACGGTTTTAATACTGAATTTAATAAAATATTATCAAATCTTTCACTTAAATCCAATATATATAAATCTCGATTTTTAATAAAGAAACCGGACTCACTGCTTGTGATAAATACCGGTGAAATAGCTTATTTTTATGCGGAAAACAAAGTTACTTTTATCATCACAAAAGACAATAAAAGATATATGGTTGATGATTCCTTGGATAAAATAGTTTTAGAATTAGACCCATCCTTATTTTATAGAATAAACAGGCAAATAATCATATCCGTAAATTCTATTTCAAAAATCAATAATTACTTCAATTATAAATTAAAACTTGATTTATATCCTAAACGTGACAATCTCAACACCGTTATAAGCAGAGCAAAAGTTAAGGAATTTAAAGAATGGATTAGCAAATAACCGTATCTTGATTTCTACATTGTTATTGTTAAAACATCAAGAAAATAAACAATTTTGTTTTATTGTCTTATAGTTAAAAACAAATAAATATTATTTTTGTTATCTTTTTGAAATCAATCAAACAACTATCAGTATATGGCAGAGCTTAAACTAAACAGCATAATAACAAACATAATAAAAGTATCCGATTCGATGAGAATAATCAGGGTCAAGCCTGATGAATGGAATTTACCTCCTTTTAAAGCCGGTCAGTTCGTAGTTCTGGGTTTGCCCGGTTCATTTCCCAGAATTCCGGATGCTACCGAAGAATTTAAAGAGCAGGATCCCGATAAAATGATAAGAAGAGCATATTCCATCGCTTCTTCTTCTACTGATGAATATGTGGAATTTTATATTTCACTTGTAAGATCAGGTTCTTTGACTCCGAGAATATGGAATCTAAATATTGGGGACAGAATATATATGAGTCAGAAACCAACAGGAATGTTTACTCTTGATCAGGTTGATGAAAATCAAAATGTTGTACTGATTGCAACCGGTACGGGAGTAGCTCCTTATATGAGTATGTTGCGTACTGATGCTTTGCATAGAAAAGGAAATATCGTGATCATACAAGGTGCTTCAAACAGTTGGGATTTGGGTTATTTTTCCGAATTGAAGTTATTGAGCAATATGTTTAAGAATTTCACTTATTATCCTACTATAACCGAGCCTGATAAAGAACCTGCCGGATGGTCGGGTGATACCAGGTTTATCCAGGATATTTGGGCAGATCCTAAGTTTGTTGAAAAAATAGGATTTAAACCTGAAAAAGACAATACTCATGTTTTTCTTTGCGGAAATCCAATAATGATCAATACTATGAAAGACCTTTTACATAAAGAAGGATTC
>JALVEG010000083.1 GCA_027031145.1 Saprospiraceae bacterium
GATTTAATGCAACGATTAAAAAATAGGTTGAATAAAAGTATTATTTGATTAAGCGAAAAATGAAACGTTGCAGAACAATTCATAATAAGTTTTGATTAAAAAGTAAAAAATCTCAATAAAAAACCCAACCTTTTAATAGTTTAGTTACGTCAATTTTAATTAAAGAAGAAGTATGAAATATTTAATATTATTATTTACAGTATTTACAATTTTCTCCTGCACCAAAGAAGATAGGTGTCAAGAACTCAATTGTGATTTATTAGGTGAATGGACTTGGACTAAAACCTGTGGGACAATTGCAGGACGAACATGGACCCCCGAGTCAACAGGTTATGAAATTCACATTAAAATAAATGAGTCAAAAATTTCATTTTTTAAAAATGATACTTTAACTAAGACTTATGAATATGAAGTTTTTGAAACGGATACTTTATATACACATGGAACTTTGGCTTCATTTATTAAATATAACAAAATAACTCGTCGTTATAGCATTGAAAATGGGACATTAGGAATGTATGATTTGTGTTTTGATTGTCTTGCTGATTTCTTTGAAAAGAATTGATAAAAGCTTGAATATGGTCGCCCCAAGTTAGTAACCAGTTCTTCTTTATTAATTAAGGGGAAGAATGTTTTCTATTAGTAATTTTAATAAAGTCTAAGTTCTAAGTTTAAAATATAAAGGAAGCATTGATTAATTTGGAATAGAAAATAATGAGCTGAAGCAAGTAATGAAATTGTAATGGAACAAATTGTTTGACAAATTTATTTCTATAAGTGAATCAAAAGTCTTAATTATGTCAACAGCGGAATTGAAAAAGAATTTACTTAAAAGAATTGAGCAAATAGATGAAGATTATTTGTTGGAGGAACTTTTAGGGGTCATTGAAATTGAAACTTCTAATGATTTTTTTAAAATTCCTGAAGAACATAAAAAAGATATTGAAATTGGTTTAGCTCAAATCGAAAATGGAAACACTATTCCACATGAAGAAATCAGAAAAAATCCAAATAATTTAAAATCATCACTAAAATAAGGCTACAAATCATAATAAGTGGAGTTTCAGCAATAGTCGTCTATCGTCTTGCTTCAATATTTACATTTCATTAACACAAACGCTTTTGTATATTAAAATATTTGATTATAATTTTGCGTTTTAATTTGTCTTTTTTACTTAATTAAGAAATGGTGCTCAACCATGATAAAAGAAGAAATGAATCAACTTTTTTGTTTTGAAACCTGTTAAAACAATTCAGTATGAATATTGAAATAAAAAATGTAAATAAGTTTTACGGATATCAAAAGGTATTGGATGATGTCTCTTTTGAGGTCATACCCGGAGAAATCCTTGGTTTTCTTGGTCCAAACGGTGCCGGAAAAACCACTACGATGAAAATAATTACCGGGTATATAGGCATGGACTCTGGTGATGTCGTTATTGATGGCAAATCTGTAAAAACCGGAGAAACCAAATCTTCGATCGGTTATTTACCTGAAAACAATCCTCTGTATCTTGATATGCCGGTAGTAGATTATTTGAGGTTTAGTGCTAAACTTCAAGGGGTTGAAAAAGGAAAAATAGAAAATAAGGTCAGAGAGATGATCAAACTTACAGGTTTGAATAAAGAAAAACATAAGCTTATTGGTGAACTATCCAAAGGTTTTCGTCAAAGGGTAGGATTGGCGCAGGCATTGATCCACGATCCTGAAATATTGATTCTCGATGAACCTACCACAGGTCTGGATCCAAATCAGATCATAGAAATAAGAGAGTTGATAAAAGAATTGGGGAAAGAAAAAACTGTTATTCTCAGTACGCATATTTTACCTGAAGTGGAAGCTACCTGTGACAGAATACTGATCATTAATAAAGGTAAGATCGTTGCCAATGGAACTTCAAAAGATTTGAGACAACAGGCAGAAGGAAACAGCCTTTTGAAAATAAAATTAGAAGTTCCTGAAAATGAGACCGTATTGGAAAAAATCAAAGAATTACCCAGTGTTGAAGATGTTTCGGTAGTAAATAATGAAACAGGCAGATTTGATGTAAAAAGCTTCAAAGGTCTCAGATCAAACAGGGAAATTTTTGACCTATGTGCTAAAAACAACTGGCCTATTGTGGAAATGATCCCTATTGAAACAAAACTCGAAGATGTTTTCAGAGATCTAACGATGAATTAAATAAAAAGAAAATATAAAGTTACTTTTCAAAATTTATAATGTTATGGATTCTATATTAACGATTTCAAAAAAAGAACTGGCAGGATTTTTTGATTCATTGTCAGGATATATAGTTTTAATTGCTTTTTTAGGATTTACAGGATTCTTTACATGGTTGTACGGATCTGATATTTTTATACGAAAACAAGCAGACCTGGTGGTATTTTTCAGTATAGCCAAATGGACTCTGTTCTTTTTTATTCCGGCTATCACGATGAAATTAATTTCTGAAGAGAAAAATAACGGAACTCTCGAATTGTTATTAACTAAACCTTTAAATGAATCACAATTGGTAACAGGCAAATTTCTTGCTGCATTTTTTCTGGTAGCAATAGCTCTTGCCTTAACATTAATTTATTATATCAGTATCTCATATTTGGGTAAGATCGATCATGGAGCAATTATTAGTGGATATTTGGGGTTATTGCTTTTTAGTGCTGCATATATCGGTATCGGATTGTTTGCCAGCAGTATTTCCAAAAATCAAATCGTAGCTTTTTTATTGGCTTTGTTTATAGGAATATTCTTTCAGATCATTTTTGATATATTAGGAAGTTCCTTAAATGGGATTCCCGGGAAAGTTTTTGATTTTCTAAGTCTTTCAGGTCATTTTGATTCGATATCCAGAGGGGTCTGGGATACCAGAGATATTATTTATTTTCTGTCAATTTGTGTTTTGGGAATCGAATTGGCAAAAGAAAATTTGGCATTCAGGAAATAAAATAATTATAAAAAATAATAGATTTTTATGTTATGAAAAAATATTATAATTCATTAATACTGATAGGCATTTTGATATTGGTAAATTTATTGTCATATAAATTCTTTTATCGCCTGGATATGACATCTGATCATCAATTTACCTTGAGTAATGCAACAAAAAATATCTTAAAATCTCTTGATGATCCTGTTACCATAACAGCATATTTTTCTAAAAAATTACCTCCGGATATCCAAAAAACCAGAGAAGATTTCAGGGATATGCTGGAAGAGTATGCAGGAATATCAGGAGGTATGGTAGAATATAGATTTGTAGATCCTTCAAGTGATAAGGACAAAGAACAGGAAGCTCTCCAAAGCGGGATAAGACCTGTAATGATAAAAGTAAGGGAGAAGGATGAGATAAAACAACAAAAATCTTTTTTAGGAGCTACTATCAGTTTGGATGAAAGGAAAGAAATAATTCCATTTATCAAGCCGGGAGCTCCTTTGGAATACGAACTGTCTACTGCGATCAAAAAGGTCTCAATTGAGAATAAGCCACCGGTTGCTATTTTATCAGGACACGGCGAACCGGGACCGGATGAATTGAGTCAAGTAGAACAATCACTATCTATTTTGTATAATCCCGAAACCGTCGATCTGAAAAATGTAAATGAAATATCACCAAAGTATAAAGTCGCTTTGATGATTGCTCCCAAAGATAGTTTTGAAA
Source organism: Saprospiraceae bacterium (assembly GCA_027031145.1). Taxonomy (GTDB): domain Bacteria; phylum Bacteroidota; class Bacteroidia; order Chitinophagales; family Saprospiraceae; genus JADJGA01. The sequence continues at coordinate 3,657 of JALVEG010000083.1, forward strand.
ATAGTGATTTTCAAAAATTAGATAATTATTTGTCCACCGGAGGTAATCTGGTATTGGCAATAAATAGTGTTGACGGTGATTTTCAAAATTCCAGAGGAGTGATTGTCAATACAGGTATCGAAAATTGGCTACAAGAAAAAGGATTGAATATTGAACACAAATTTGTAGTTGATTTTAATTGTGGTACTGTTTCCGTGCAGCAAAAACAAGGATATTTTACTATGGTTAATCAGGTTAAATTTCCCTTTTTACCAATTATCAGAAATTTTGCAGATCATACTATCACTAAAGGAATTGAGGAAGTGATACTTAAATTTGCAAGTCCAATGGAATTCAGGGGAGACAGCTCCGTTCAATTTATTGAATTGGCTACTACTTCCGACAGGTCAGGTGTAGTCGATGGAAATACATATTTTGATGTAATAAATAAGAAATGGACTTCAGCAGATTTTAACAGACCTAACATACCTGTTGCCGGTATTTTAGAAGGAAAATTGGCAGGAGATATGGATTCCAAAATGGTGGTATATACAGACGGGGATTTTGCCGTAACCGAAGGAGGAAGACAAAAACAAAGCAATAATAATATAAGTTTTTTAGTGAACGCTGTCGATTGGCTGGGTGATGATACAGGCTTGATTGAACTCAGAACAAAAGGGGTGGTATCAAGACCTATAAAGCAAAAATATCTGACAGAAGAAGCAAGCGGGAAAAGAAGTTTTATTAAATATCTCAACTTTGGATTACCGATTTTACTCGTAATATTAATAGGAATATTCTTAATGCAAAGAAGAAAAGCTATCAGAATAAAGAGGATGCAGGAGGAGTATTAGAATTGGGGTGATGTAGATTGAAGGAGATTGATGTAGATTGAATGAGATTGATGTAGATTGAATATAGATAGATTGATTTAGGGATTGGAATAATGAAATATTATTTGTTTGGTGTTTTGACGTTTGGATCGCCTTCGCTAAAGCTTCGGTGATTAAAAATGAAAAATTTTGAGGTGTGAAAAGCGAAGTCAGAGACATTCGCTTATCAGGATTAACTATTAAAGTTTTTTGAAACCGGTATTAATCCCCCGCTGTTTACCCCGTGAAACAAACGGGGTGTTTCATCGGGGCGGGGAAAAAGGTGGAACACTCCGTTGATCAACGGAGGGGTGGAAAAGCAGTATTGAAAACAAGAGTAATGATATAAAATGTTAACTACTCAGGTAGAATTAATTAATATTAAAACTATTCACAATATTTGCTTATCATTTTTATAGTTTTATTGGCTATTTATGCAGGGATTAGTCTTTTCGGAGATAAAAAAGAAAGCAGTTTTAATGATAAAATTGCTGATTTTGATACTGAAAATGTGGATTTAATAAAAATTAGTCCTAAGGAAAAATCAAAAAAAGAATTTTCTTTGGAAAAGAAAGGAGATGATTGGATGATAAAAGTTGATGATAATACTTATATGGCTGATAATAGTATCGTTGAAAATGCTCTTTCAAGCTTAAAGACAATGAAAATAAAAAATATCATCACAAAGAATCCTGATAAATTTGCAAAATATGAACTCGAGGATGACAATTGCAAAGAAGTTCAGGTTTTCTCAAAAAATAAAAAGAAAGTTGATCTGCTGATTGGAAAATTCAAATATGATCAACAAACCAGAACAGCAAGTTCATATGTCAGGCTTAAAAACAAGAATAAAGTTTATTCTACCAATGGATTTAGCAGTATAAATATTTCAGATAATATTTCCACATACAGGATCAAAGATTTGGCAAAATTTGATAAAGATAAGGTACAAAACATAAAATATTTTCATAAAAACAATCTAACTGAATTAACCAAACAAGGAAAAGACTGGACATATGGTAATATCGTTATTGATTCAACAAAAATTGCAAATTTCTTATCTACTATATCCGAGATTAAAGGCAGTAAATTCTTGAATATGAATGATAATTGGCAAAGACCTGCTGCATCGGATAGTCTTGTATTCTCTTTAACTGAAAAAAATGTAAATATAGTTGCTTATCCTGACACAACGGTATCTTCAGGATTTGTTATCCATGGTTCATACAATGAAAAAGCATATTTTGATAGTGATAGTACAGGACTATATAAGCGTATTTTTGGTAAATTTAACGAGTTGGTAAAATAATTAAACAGGATAATTTCAATATCTAAACTGTTTCCCTGTTTCATTGTTTTAATAATTATGAAAATAAAAAATGTATTTAAGAATTTATTATTCCAAATAATAAAATTACGTTTTAGGATTGTATCACTATTTTTCCCGAAAAGAGCTGCTAAAACAGCGATTGATATTTTTTCAAAACCCCATTTTCAGAAACTTAGGGACAGGGAACTTAAATTTCTTAATAGTGCCAATATTATCAGGATAAAAAACCATCCTGAAGATATTATTTTATATGAAACAGGAGATCAGAACGGTAAACCTGTATTGGTAGTTCACGGATGGGATTCAAATCCGGGCAGTCTCTCGGGAGTAGCTTGTAAATTGGCAGATCTTGGATATCATATTTTAGCATTAAATGTTCCTGCACATGGTATTTCAAAGCAGAAATCTACAAATATGCTTGAAACAGCTGATCTGATCATCAAAGTTTTAGAGCATTTTAAATATAAAGGCAAATTTTCATTTCTTACACACTCTTTTGGTTCCGGAGCAGTGAGTTTTGCTTTGAATAAATCAGGGATTGAAGCTGATAAATTGGTTTTTATAACTTCCCCTGACAAAATTCTGGATATTTTTGATGAATATAAAGAGACTATTGGGTTAGGAACTAAAGCTTATAATTATATGCTGAAACTCAGTGAGAAAAGGTTTAAAAGAAAATTTGATGATATGGTTATCTCAAAGGTATTGCAAAAAGCAAAATTCAATAAACTTTTACTTGTCCATGATAAAAACGATAAAATCTTACCGTTTCATAATTCTGAAAATATTCTAAAAACTAATTCCAAAAGAAGCGAAATATACACAACTGAAGGAAAAGGACATTACAGAATTTTATGGGATGAAAATGTGATAAATAAGATTATGTCATTTGTTACATCTGAATAGTTGCTACTATAATGTCGCCCCTACTGGGGCTTTTGATGTTTTTGAATTTTTTTTCTACCATCCCGCAGTACTGCGGGATCGCCCTTAACAGGGCTTTTAATGTTCTCCTCTCTTTATTACTACTTTACTTAACTTTTAATATCTTAATCTCAACCCTTTGATTTTGTTTTCTCCCCCACGCTGTTTTATTGGATACCAAAGGTTTCTTTTTTCCATATCCTTTATATTTAATTCTATATTGTGGGATTCCTTTCTTATATAAATATTCTGCTACTTTTTTAGCTCTTGCCGTTGAAAGTCTGTTGCAATAATTATTTCCCGGCAAATCATTTGTATGCCCTCCTATTTCTATAATAACATTGGGGTTATCTTTTAGAAATTCGTATATTTCATTCAGTACCGGATAAGATTCGGGTTTTATATTGCTACTGTCGGCTTCAAAAAACAGATTTTCTATTTTTATTATTTGTCCGGTGGTTATTTTATCCTTTTCGAGTTTCTTTAATATCTTATTTTTTTTAGGTTTTGGAGGTTTAGTGCTGTTATTTTTTACAATAACCTCCGGTTTTGTTGATTTTTTATTAGTGTTTTTATTTTTGCCGGATTTCTTGGGAGTGGTTTTTATGCTTGGTTTTTTTATGGATTTTTCTTTATGAGCCGGCTTAGGGTCATTGATGTCTATTTTGGCTAAAAGCTCATCACCAGGACATGGAATCTCTACTATGTCGCTGGCATTATCCAAAAGGATATTACCATTATAAGGAACTAATACAGGAGTAATATAAAATGCCTCAAACATAATATAATAGTAATTTCTCTTGGGCTTAAACCTGAATGTGTATTCTTTCCATTCTACATTATCAATTTTATCCGATTGAGCTAAAAGCTGTGTTTTTCTACATCGTGTATTACTTCCCCAAATTCTCAATTTTATAGGAGTATTAAAATTTTGAGGAATTATATCAGTTGTATCCAACAAACTGTAATATTTATCGGATTTTGCCAAATGTATTTTAAATTCGTAGCATTTGCCCTTAAGCAGTGGTTCTTGCAATTGCTGTGAAACCATTTCCCAACTTTCTTCTTTTCTTGCTCTTGTTACCATTCCGAGAAAGGTGTTACCTTCCTGTGGTTTTCTGTTGACCTTGAAAAACCCAGTATTTTCCCCATGAATATCCGGAGGTGTTTCATTATAAAAATAAAAAGGAGCACAATCATACCACCCGGGTAAAAAGAAAAATGTACTTCCTCCCGGTTTAGGAATACTTTCAAAAGACGGATTAGTCAAATGTATTACTTGTCCCTGACTTAATGCCAAAGAGATATTCAAAAATATACTAACAAAAAATACATGAAAACCTTTCATATTACATTTCTCTTTTCAAAACCATATAACTATATAAAAATATGTTTTCGTATAATAAACGATAAAATAATCTAATATTTTAAAAATTTTTACTTCTTATCTGATTAATGATTATAAATTTACATTTTTTTAACAATGTATCTACTCAGGCAGAATCATTTTACTTGAAAAAAACAATTTTTTTATTTCAAAAGCACCCTGCCTGAATATATGCACAATTAATTATAGATTATGAGGAGTATTAGTTTTTTTGTGAGTTTGTTTTTATTTTTTTCTATAAATGCCCAAATAGTTATAGATGAGGATTTTAGTGATTGGAATAATCCCGCATTAAGTCAGGAAGATAAATTGAATGACGGAGCGTATGGGATTGATTTTACAAATATGAAAATCGAAAATGATAACGAATATCTTTATGTTTTCTTTAATACTTCCAAAGAGATCAATCTTCAAAACGATAATGATATCGCTATTTTTATCGATATAGATGAGGATGAAAATACGGGATATAAGATCAATGGAATGGGAGCGGATGTATCTTATTTTTTTGGTTCCAGATATGGTTTTTATTACAGGAATTCAAGTTCCATTCAATTGTATCATAATGATATTGGTCTTATTTCTCTGCCTACTGTTACTTCCGATTCTTTTGAATTGGCAATTAAAACTGAGTTCAAAGCAGGCTCATACTTAATCAAATTGTCAGGGAAAATAAAAATATTTTTATTGCATGACACTCAAAACGGAGATAAAATACCTGATAATCCCGGAGGAGTTGAATATACAATGAACAATAATGAATTGGTTTTACCTCAATTCGATATGGAAAAAAGCAGTAATGACCAGCTTAGGATTATGTCTTACAATGTCGAAAAAGATCATTATTTTGATAATGAACCTCCATATAGCAGATTGATAAAAGCCGGTAATCCTGAAGTTTTATGCTTTCAGGAGATTTATAATCACAGTTCGGCAAGTGTAAAAAACAAAATACAAGGGTATTTCGGAGGAGATTGGTATGATGCAAAACAAGGCAGTGATTTGATTGTGGTAAGCAAATATCCAATTGTAAAAACAGCTCCAATCGGTGGAAATGGAGCTTTTTTAATAAATAAAAACGGAAAGGAGATTTTGATAATAAATAATCATTTGTATTGTTGTGATAATGATTCCGGGAGGCAGAAAGAGGTTGATGAAATAATGCAATTTATTAAAAAGTCCAAAGCAGGAGAAGGAAAAATTCCAATATCTAAAAATACTCCGATTATAATTTTGGGAGATATGAATTTTGTAGGAAGCAACAGGCAAAGAAAGACACTGATCGAAGGAGACATCTCAAATGAATATGTTTATGGCAATGACTTTTTACCTGATTGGGACGGTACTGTTTTTGAAGATGCGAAACCTGTAACCACAGGGTACCCGGGTACTTTTACATGGAATTCTGATAATTCTTCTTATCCGAAGGGAAGACTTGATTATGTTATTTATTCCGGTTCTGTTTTGCAAAAGAAAAATGGTTTTGCCTTATTCACAAGGTTATTAACAAGAGATATTTTAGACAAATATCAAATGAATCCTGAAGATACGGATAATGCGTCTGATCATTTCCCTGTATTTGTTGATTTCAGTTTTAAAAAACCAATGGCTGTAGCAGAAAACTATAAAAATACCCTTTCAATGGTCTCATGTTTTCCTAATCCTGTCAAAGATATCCTAAATATTGATATAAACAGTTTGGATAATTCATACATTCATCTGTCTATTATTGACAATTCAGGTAGAGCTGTATTTGAAAAACACAGAAATATAAAAGAAGGTAAGAACAGAATTAGAATAAATATCAGTTCATTAAATAGCGGTATTTACTATTTAAGAATTATCATATCAGGCAAATCAAAAAGAATATTGAAAACTGAAAAAATCATTATTGAATAATGTTTTTCTACTCAGGAAGGATGTTTTTGAGAAAAAAATAATTGCTTAATAAGTAACTACTCAGGTAGGGTGCTTTTTATTTTTTCCTCCAGTTCCTTCTTTCTTTTCTACTGTTACCTTTTCCTTTTCTCTTTTTTCTTTCGTGGTAACCGGAGGATCCTCTTTTTCTGTCGGATTTGCTTTTTTGTGTAAAATTCGAAGAAGATTTTTCCTTGGATATTTCAAGCGAAAGGGTTACATCTTCAAATTTTTGCCCTGATAATGCATCGATAAGTTTTTGTTCCTTACCTTTTTCTATCTCAAAAAATGAGAAATTTTTCAATATCTCAATCTTACCTATTTCAGCATCACTAGAATCCAGAGCATTATTGATCAATCCTATTAAGCGCAGTGGTTCCAGGCGGTTTTTGCTACCTGCATTGATAAATATTCTCGCAAAAGAATTTTTCCTCCTTTCATTTCTTGATTTCCTTTCTCTCTTTTTATGCTCTGAAACATTAATATCTCTTGCATTTTTGTAATAGTCCAAAAATCTGTTAAACTCTGCTGAAACGAAATGTTTTATCAATTGCTCTCTGTCCAGTCCTTCCAGTTTTTCAAAGATCACAGGCAAAAAAGGTTCGATCTGGGTTTCATTAACCTCGATTTTTTTCATTTTGTCAATCAGGGAATATAATTGTCTGGTGCATATATCTTTTCCGGTAGGAACAGATTCTTTTTCAAATGATATTTTGAATTTTCTTTCAAGATCATTTATCTTTCTTCCGTCACGGGTATGTGCAATAGTAATTGATATCCCGCTTTTTCCTGCTCTTCCTGTTCGTCCGCTACGGTGAACATATACTTCCAGGTCATCGGGAAGGTTAAAATTGATGACATGAGTGAGATCATCAATATCCAAACCCCTTGCTGCAACATCTGTGGCTACCAATATCTGCAGACTTTTATTTCTGAATCTTTTCATCACCTCATCTCTTTGTGCCTGTGACATATCGCCGTGCAGTGCATCAGAACTATATCCGTCATGCATCAGTTTATTTGCGATTTCCTTTGTTTCTCTTCTTGTACGGCAAAAAACGATACCATAAATTTTTGGATTTATATCTGCAATACGTTTTAGTACCTCATATTTATCTTTGGCGTGCACCATATAATAAATGTGTTTAACGTTTTTGGCTCCGATATTTGTTCTCTCTACTGAAAGCTCTATATGATCATCCATATATTTCCTTGCAATATTTCTGACCTCTTTTGACATAGTGGCAGAAAAAAGTAATGTTTGTTTATCATCAGGAGTTCTTTCCAAAATGGCATCCAGTTCTTCTTTGAAACCCATATTCAGCATTTCATCTGCTTCATCGAGTATCACTCTTTCTATATTTTCAAGTTTTAATCTTTTGCGTTTTATCAGATCTTTGGTTCTGCCGGGAGTCCCTACAACGATTTGAGCTCCTCTTTTAAGATCTTTTATTTGATTTTCTATACTTGCTCCTCCGTAAACGGCAACTATATTAAGTCCTTTTATATTTTTTGCATATTTGTTAAGATCTTTTGTTATCTGCATGCATAATTCCCTTGTCGGACTCAAAACCAGGGTTTGTGTGTTCCTGTCTTCAACATTAGTCAATTGAATAGAAGGCAACCCGAATGCTGCTGTTTTTCCTGTTCCTGTTTGCGCAAGAGCTATTATATTTTGATCGGAACTCAATAAATGTGGTATTGTTTTTAATTGTATTGGTGTTGGTGTTTCAAAACCAAGTTCCCGGATTGCAGCTAATAATTCATTGCTCAATCCAAAATCTGTGAATGTGTTCATATATATTTTTTAAAAAGAAATTGATTGTTATCAAAAACGATTGGGTGTAAAAAGCCGCAAAGGTTAAACAATTAACCGTAAAAACGGCATAAAGTTGATATTATCTTGATTTTAGTAAGTAATTACCTGTTATTTAAGGGAAATAATAAGATTTTTTATTAAAAAAACCAGGATAAACGCATTTCTTTGATCTAATTTCTTCAATTTTATTTCCTAAGCTGGACAAGCAGAACCCAAAAGGAAGAGCATAATGTCGCCCCTAACGGGGCTTTTTTTATATAAATTCATCAACTCTTGCCAAGAAATGCAAGAAAATCTGGAATAAAACACTAAAAAATATCCCACCAACCTTTTTTATATCTAATAATGATATCCTTTTGTGTTCCATTAATAGTTCCGATCTTACCATCTTCTATCAGTATCACATTTTTATCTATGATCTCATAATCATGGTGTCTTGATTTCTTGGCTTTTCCCGGTAGAAATAATCTGGTTTGTGTCTTGATCATAGCAGTCATCATCTCTTGTGTGCTTATATTATCATCTTCTGATTCGGAATTTTCAGGGTTGTCAGACTTTATGATTATTTTTCCTTTCCGAAATTTTAATTGATCAGAATACCTTTTTTTATTAAATTTATCCATATTCTTATAAAGCATAGATATTTCTTTATCATCAAACTCATTATTTCCTCTAATTTTAGATGATAATTCTGATAATCTTTCAAATTTTCTGTCCAGATCTTCTATTGATTTGAATTCGTATTGCAATCCCAATTTCGAGTCTGTTTTATGATTGTGGGCTACAACTGATATTCCTCTAAAAGATTCAATATCATTGATCATATCTTTTGTAGAATCTGGCAATAAATCAATCAAATCAACTTTAAAATCAAGATAGATCTTATCCAGATTTTCTAAAATCTTATCTTCATATTTATCTTCTTTTACAGAATCGGCTTTTCCCGAGTACATTTGCGAAAGTTGTATAAGACTCGATGCATCAAATAATATATCCAGGTGCCCCGAGCCATCATCATTAAAATGAAAATCCTGATATATAGTACAGGAACTAAAAAATAAAACGGAAATAAATAAAATGAGTAGTTTTTTCATAATATTAGTTTTTAATAAACTCAACGATTTTTATAACCAGTCCCTTGGCTAAAGGCAATTCAGGATTATAATATGTTTCTATATTCTTCAATCTGTCAGCAGGTGCTTCTTTCAATATATGGTTCATCCCGGTTAATACAAGAGTATCGGCATCGGATTTTGCCTGCTTTAGAAGATCCAGATTTTCCATAGACACTTGTATATCTGTGGTACCCTGAACCAAAAGCACGGGAATAACAAGCTTCTTAATCTCTTTCGCAGGATCATATCTAAACCATGAAATCAAATACGGTTGTATATCAGGCCTGAAAAGTGAAGCTAATAAGGGAGAAACATTGTGTGTAGTATCTCCTTTTTCGAGAATTTCCAATATTGGCAAAGCGGCATTAGTCACATATTCCGGTTGTGCTTTCAACTGATCTCTTAGAATTTGATTTGCAGGTTTACCGGTTCCGGCAAGGGAAATATATTTATCTGCTTCCGCTCTTAATGCTGCAACCATTCCTATAAGTGAACCTTCACTGTGCCCTATTATCACAATTTCATTAAAGGAAGTATCTTTTTTCAATTTTTCAACCCATTTGACAGCATCGTTGATATAATCATCAAAACTCAAATCAGTTTCTTTCAGATTTTTGATACTGCTTTTTGCAATTCCCCGTTTATCATACCTCAATGATGCTATATTGTATTTTGCCAAACTATCAGCCAACATCTTAAGAGAGTTGTTCTTCATCATCGGGTTATTCCCGTTTCTGTCAGTTGGGCCCGAACCGGCGATGATCAATGCAACAGGTATTTTTTCTGTTGTATCAGGTAAAAGCAGGGTTCCTTCGATTTTTATGGAATCAACTTTTAAAGAAATTGTTTTTTCTACCTGACTATATAGATTTAAGACAAAAAACAGAAAAGGAATTAAAATTAATTTTTTCATTATTTATTATTTTGCTTCTCCAATGCAGCCTTTATAAATGCTATAAACAATGGATGTGGTTTTACGACACGGCTTTTATATTCCGGATGAAACTGGACACCGATAAAAAAAGGATGATCTTTGTATTCCACTACTTCCACAAGATTGGAAACAGGGTTTTTTCCGACTGCTTTTAGTCCTTTGGCTTCAAATTGATCAATATATTTATTGTTGAATTCATATCGATGACGGTGCCGTTCCTGTATTTCGGTTGTACCATAATATTTTGCCGTTTTGGAATTTTTATCCAATGTACATTTGTACGCTCCCAATCTCATAGTACCGCCTTTGTTTATCAAATTGACCTGTTCCTGCATAAGGTCAATAACAGGATGAGGTGTTTTTGAATCAAATTCGGTGGAATTGGCATTTTCCAAATTCAAAACATTGCGGGCAAATTCTATCACGGCTATTTGCATACCAAGGCAAATACCAAGAAAAGGGATATTATTTTCTCTGGCATATTTTACAGCATTGAGTTTTCCTTCTATCCCTCTTTCTCCAAATCCGGGTGCTACCAAAATACCCGTTACATTTTTCAAAATTTCAGCTGTGTTTTTTGACAGTTCTTCGGCTTTAACAGGTATTACATTGACTTTTGTTTCATTGTTGGCACCGGCATGGATAAATGATTCTATTATGGATTTGTATGAGTCCATCAATTCTATATACTTTCCGACAAGAGCAATATTAACCGTATGTTTAGGGTTTTTTAGTTTTTTAAGATGTTCTTTCCATGTAGTAAGTTTTGCTTCTACTTTGTTCGGCATATCTAGTTTTTCCAATACAATATCGTCAAGATTTTCTTTCTGCAAAAGCAATGGTACATCATAAATGGTTTCGGCATCAATAGCTTCGATCACATCCTGTTTTCTTACGTTGCAAAACAAAGCTAACTTTTCTTTTATTTCATCGGTTATAGGTCTTTCTGTTCTGCAAGCCAGTATATCCGGTTGGATACCGACATGAAGCAATTCTTTTACAGAGTGCTGAGTGGGCTTTGTTTTAAGTTCCTGAGATGTTTTGAGATATGGTATCAACGTAAGATGAATAGTCAAAACATCATTTTTAGGAAGGTCTCTTTTTAGCTGACGCAATGCTTCCAGATATGGCAATGACTCTATATCTCCGACAGTACCACCCAATTCGGTAATGATAATATCATAGTCTCCTTTATATTCCAATAACCTGAATCTTCTTTTGATTTCATTGGTGATATGCGGTACAATTTGAACTGTTTTTCCAAGATAATCCCCTCTTCTTTCTTTTGAAATAACCGTTTGATATATTCGTCCGGTCGTTACATTGTTTGCCTGTGAAGTGGGAATGTTCAAAAAACGTTCATAATGTCCGAGATCAAGATCTGTTTCTGCTCCGTCATCCGTTACATAACATTCACCGTGTTCATAAGGATTGAGAGTACCCGGATCTACATTGATATATGGGTCAAACTTTTGGATTGTAACTTTCAATCCGCGCTCAAGAAGAAGCTTTCCCAGTGAAGCTGCAATGATTCCTTTACCAAGAGAAGATGTTACACCACCCGTAACAAATATATATTTTGCCATGTTAATCTATTTAAAGGTTGAGTACCTGTTGTTACGGAATACAAAGGTAGTAAAAAAGATTTGATAGCAGGTAGTGTATATATGAAAAGTTAGTATCAATAAATCGTTATGAAAAATGCGGGTTAACTATGCTTTTCGATTATTTTTTTGATTTCTTTTATACTTAATCCTGTAATATTGGAAAGCATATTAATAGAAATACCATTTTGTTTACCTTTAATTATTACATCAATGGTCTTTTTTTCAATACCTTTTTCAATACCTTTTTTCTCATATTTTTCCACTCATTGCCTCCCATCGAAAAAAATTCTACGGGGTAAATCTAACTCCTATACCTCAATAAACTCGATAACCGAAAGAAAAACCTACCCCCAAGGCGAAATAGGAATGCACCTCTTTGTTCATTTTTAACCAATAATTGAATATGAATTTGTACTTTTGATTAATTATTGCTAAATCAATGGTCAAAAAGAAAAGAACAAATATCATAAATATAATATTAAAACTGGTTTTGGTTTTGCTTTTTGTCTATGTGATATACAAACAAACCTTTATTGACAATGATGCAGGATTGATGTGGAAGGAAGTAAAATCCAATCTTTATAACAGCAATATTTTTTTATTAGCATTAACATTTTTGTTAATGTTCTTAAATTGGAGTTTGGAG
>JALVEG010000084.1 GCA_027031145.1 Saprospiraceae bacterium
GATAGTATTACCACTTTCGTCGGGGTAGCTGAAGCTGCAGGTCTTATAGATAAAAACGGAGATCCGCGCAATATGAAAAAATCCCTGATAGTTGATGGTTTTGCTACATTATTGGCAGGTCTGTTCGGAACCAGTTCGGGTACTGCCTATATCGAGTCGGCAGCGGGTATTTCGCAAGGTGCGCGCACGGGATTAGCAGCCGTGGTAACAGGATTATTGTTTTTGCCGTTTATGTTTTTTTCTCCTCTTGCCGAACTTGTTCCTGCTATTGCGACAGCACCTGTATTGGTACTGGTGGGAGTATTTATGGCAGGACCTCTTAATAAAATAGACTGGTCTGATTTGGAAGAAGCTATTCCTGCTTTTTTGACTATTGTGTTGATCCCACTTACTTATTCGCTAACACAGGGACTGATCTATGGAATGTTTGCATATACACTGATCAAATTGGCAAAAGGTAAGAAAAAGGAGGTACCTGTTAGTTTGATTATCATCGATCTTGTTTCTGTTGTTATGCTTGCGATTGAGTATGGGATGATATGAATTCAGCTTGCAAAATATTATTATAATTACTATGTAATGTCTGCACAAAAACACGTCAAATTATTAGTGCTCTGTGCAAGAAATTAAATGGAAATATTGGAGGCAATAATTTTGTTACATTTTTTAGCGTAAAATCTGACATTGTATGCACAAATTTACGCCAAAATTTGGAATTTGATGTGTGATTTTCTTCTCTTATAATAAAAAAGATATAAAAATCCAACCGTTTTCAGTGTTTATCACGTCTAAGATATCAAAAGTTAATAAGCAATGAAAACATTAATAAACACCTTATTTATAATATCTGCATCAATTATTTTAACGATGTTATCTTGTCAAAAAGAAATTCCGCTTTGTCATGATGTTGAATATAATAAGGCTTTCAAAATTGAGAAAAACAACAAATATTGCTTTAATGATGGGAATTATTTTGTTGTGGAGAATATGTCGAATGGATTTTGTCCCTGCAATTCAGAATGCAAATGGGAAGGTGAGATGACTTTATTTTACAGTACCTCTGAAAATGGAGTAATTGTAACTAAAACTGTTGGCAGTTCTGAAAAAACCGATAGCATGTTTATTACAAACAAACGTTTTATCAGATTTCTTGATATTGGGTTTGTCGAACCATGTAGTTCCTCAAATCCATTTCCGGATATTAAAAATGTAACCATATTGGTAACGAATGAGTAAAACAACTGTTTTAGCATAAAAATTCACTGTTTTAATTATCATATTTAAGTATTTTTCCTGATAAGATGAGCCAAGGAAAATAATCTATCCCTTTTCGTTGGTAAATTATCATCTAATCCGAGCTAATCTCGCTGTGCAACTGGATTAACCTCTTAACGAGTAAAAAAGCAAAACGCCAAGAGGTCAAAGACACTTTGCTCAAAACACTATAAATAAACTCTGAGCTAAAGGTTCTTAATAATCTCTTTGCGGGTAAAAAAGTCGATAAGAAGGCACATGTTTTTTATTGACTGAAGATAGTAAGAGGTGATTTATATGCAGCATAAGTTTACATTATTGCATCCTAGGATTATCAAGAATATTTTTTACCTTTGAAATATCATTAACAAAACATATACTTTTCAAATGAATCGTTTTATATCTACGTTTTTATTTTTTTTTATATCCGGCTTTTTATTTTCTCAAACTTATTATGTTGATGATTACGGAGCTGTCGGAGATGGTAGTACTGACGATTATACTGCAATTCAAAATGCGATTTGGGATTTGCGGGGTACAGGTGGAACACTCTATTTTACTTCTGGAAAAACGTATATTATCTCTCAGGGATTGACCTTCAATACATTTCCTGATACTCACAATTATTTGGTTACTTCTACCGGGACTGAAAAAGCAACAATCAAAGTTCAGGACAGTACTATTTTGTATTGGAATCACTGGGGAATAAGATTGAGTGAGTCCAAAAATATAACAATCGAAAATTTAACTATAGATGGAAATCGCGATACACGGAATCCTACCGTTGAGACATCGGGAACTTCCGTGATGTTTATTGACGGTGCATGTGACGGCACCAGACTTAAAAATCTTAATCTCATTAATTCACCGATGGACAATGTTTATATTGTAGTACACGAGAACTACGGTGAAACACAAATGACCGATTTCGAAATGCACAATTGCAAATTGGAAAATGCATTTAGAAACAATATGAGCGTGATATCAGGTGAAAATTTCAAGATCATCGGTTGCGAATTTAATAACGCCAATGGCACAGACCCTCAATCAGGAATTGACTTCGAACCTGATTACGGTTCGGCAAACGGATATAAAAATATGACAATCGAAGGTTGCAAATTTAAAAATAATGTCAGATACGGAATCGAACTCATTTATAAAGTTGATGGTTCGGGATTTTCTACTATAAAAAACAATTTTTTCGAAAACAACGGTATTTTGGTAGGTAGTAAAAACAACAAAATCCACCATAACATCTTTGTCAATCAAGATCATCAACATTTGCACTCGGATCAAACAAGAGACGGCATTATATATTTTCACGCTAATCAACACGGAGAGAATAATGATGTTTTTAATAATTATTTTTACGATAATCCTATGCCTCCCGGTTCTCATTTGGTCAATTTTATGTACAATTCGGGAGGAAATAATCATTTGCATGACAATTACGGACACGGCAATACGGTAGCAGGATTTGTGATAAATAATACCTGGTCGGGAACGCCTCCGCAAATAATCACAAACAATGAATTTATCAATAGAAAAGAAATGGGGTATTGGACAATGGACAATGTCGATATTACCGGCACTACGATTAATGACCTTTCATATTTTGGCAATGACGGAAGCATTGTAAATGCTCCTGCATCAATTCAAGGTAAAGCCAACGAGGCTTTAGATTTCTCACCCGATGATAAATACATCCAAATAGATACTTCAAACAGTTTGAATATTCAGATGAATATCACTTTATCTGCATGGATAAATTGGGCTGGAACTAATGCCAACGAGCCGGAGCAAGTGATCATAGGACGTGGTGACGATTGGAGGTTTGGGGTAAATAATTCAGGACAATTGCAATTTTATGCACCACACACGAGCGATACGACTTACACAGCCGGATGGATTCAAGCAGCTATTGGTGATGCTATTCCTATAGATGAATGGACACACGTGGCATTCACTTACGACGGAAGAATATCCAAGTTGTATATCAATGCGGTGGAAGTGGTAAGTGAACAGGCAAACGGTGTCATTGGTACTTCATTTGACAAAATATTTATCGGGGCTCAAAACACTACTGCACTCTCTTTTAACGGTAGTATCGATGAAGTCAAAATCTATAATTATGCTCTTGACCAAAAAGATATAGAAAAGGCTCGCGGTGTGAATTATTATGTTGATTTCACATCGGGTAATGATACCAATCAAGGAACAAGTCCCTTTACCGCATGGAAGACGATCACCAAAGTAAATGATGAAATGAACAATTTCATAGCAGGGGATTCTATCCTGTTCAAAAGAGGTGAAGCCTGGAATGAAGATAGACTTGTTATAGAAAACATATCAGGTTCATCACTAAATGACATTGTATTTGGAGCTTATGATTCGGGAGCGAAACCGGTTTTAAATTCCGTCGTAATCCAAAATCATACTTGGACTGATACCGGTAACAATATCTGGAAAGCCACCGATCCTCCGGCAGATAATCCGCAACGTATGTTGATAGACGGAGTTGAAAAATTAAGAGCAAATATCCAAAGCGAATTGGATGGAGTCAATTTTTTTTGGCGATATGATGAAGATACAAATGACTTGTATTTATACTCAACCATCAACCCAAATGGAATAACTCAAATAAAATATGCAACTGACTTCCCCATGATATTCGGTGATGTTGAAAAT
>JALVEG010000085.1 GCA_027031145.1 Saprospiraceae bacterium
GGCAAATTTACCGGTGTCGCATTATTTTCATATTTAAGTGCTAAATTTAAAATAACAGAATTACCATCAGGAGTGAATTTTAAGCAAATTTTAGGTATTTCTGCAATTGCCGGAGTTGGATTTACAATGTCTATTTTTATTGACAATCTGGCTTTCGAAGCAGATTTAATTAGTTTGAATTCCGCAAAAGTAGGGATAATCATAGGTTCATTGATCTCAGGATTGATCGGGTACATCATTTTAAGATTGTCAAAGAATGGATCATAAAAAATTTTAATATATCAATATGGAAATCATCAATAATTTTCTTGAATTTGAACTATTTCATTTTAAAAATCATTCTTTAACGGTTTTTGAATTGATAAGTGTAATCGGAATATTTTTCATAACAAAACTAATATTGTGGTTAATCAGCAAAACTTTATTTCGCAAAACCAGGCTTAATAAACTTGACAAAGGTTCTTCTTTTGCATTGTTTCAACTTATAAAATATATAATTTGGATCCTTGCAATTGCTTTAATGCTGGAAGCCATAGGAATAAAAGTAACTTTGTTGATAGCAGGATCAGCAGCATTGCTTGTTGGAATCGGACTTGGCTTACAGCAGATATTTAACGATATTTTATCGGGAATTATACTGTTATTTGAACAATCTGTAAAAGTTGGTGATATATTGGAAATAGATGGAGATAAAATAATCATACAGGAAATTGGATTGAGAACCTCTAAAGGGATGAACGTCAGGCAAATTATTGTTATCATTCCAAATTCACAGATCACCTCGAACAAAGTAATTAACTGGAGTCATCAAACACAAAATACATTATTTAGTATCGATGTAGGTGTAGATTACAAAAGTGATGTTGATTTGGTTATTGATATTTTGGAACAAAGTGTTCTGGAACATCCTGAAGTAAAAAAAAGCGATCTTTTGGAAGCACGTTTAACAGGATTTGGTAATTCTTCATTGGATTTTCAAATCCTGTTTTTCAGTGAAAATGTATTCTATATCGAAAAAGTTAAAAGCGATATTAGAAAAATAATACGGAGAAAGTTCATTGAGAATAATATAAATATTCCTTTTCCTCAACTGGATCTTCATTTAAAATCCAAAGTGGATTAATATATTTATCCTGAACAGCAATTTTCAAATTTATGAAAAACGAAATACTCATAATCAAAAATATAACCCGTGAAGGTCCTGGACTTCTGGAACCGGAACTTAAAGAAAAAAGTATTGGATATACCATTGTGGAACTTAGTAAAGGACAAATCCTGCCTTCATTTGAAGATTATAAAGCTGTTGTGGTTCTCGGAGGGCCTGAAAGTGCCAATGACAAAACAGACAAGATAAAAAATGAAATAGATTTTGTCAGTAAAGTGATCAATGCAAATATACCGTATCTCGGTATTTGTCTTGGAATGCAAATTCTGGTCAAGGCTGCAGGAGGAAAAGTTGTAAATTGCCCTGTAAAAGAAGTTGGGTTCACAGATCCTAATGGCAATAATTATTCAATAGAACTTACGGACGAAGGCATAAAAGATCCCTTGTTCAAGGACATGGACAAAAGCTTTAATGTTTTTCACCTTCACGGAGAAACAGTTGAACTACCGGATAATATGACCCGGTTGGCAGAAAGTAAATATTGCAAGAACCAAATCGTTAAAACCGGTTCAAATGCTTACGGCATTCAGTGTCACTTTGAACTTACTCCTGAAATGCTTGGCATCTGGATAGATGAAGATCCCGATCTAATGCAAATTGATAAAAATCAACTTAAAACCGACTTTAAGGCAATTCAGGATAAGTACGCAAAAACAGGTCAACAATTATTTAGAAATTTTTTATCACTGGTTTCTTAAAAAACAAATAATAAAACTTTATATTTATTCTTTCAATTAAAATGATTCTACCTGAATAATCAATAATTAAGTAAATAAAAAATTATGATATTTAGACTCACAGTTTGGATCTTAATGCTTTTTGGAGGCATTATCGGAGGTTATTATCTCGATGGATTATTATTCCCAAATATTCACAGCAATATATTTTTTCATATTATCAGTTTCATCATCGGTGTTTTTATAATGCTTTTATTGATCAGGATCAGCAAAAACACAGGAAGAACGCTGGCAAAATACGGTCGAAAAGGAGAATTGAAAAGAATGGAAACCAATGTTCTGGTAAAAGAAGGGATATATAAATACATGAGGCATCCCATGCATTTGGGATTATTCCTGTTTCCTGTAGCTTTTGCTTTTTTGTCTGGTTCACCGGCATTTATCCTTATTATCAGTCCGGTAGAGATCATTTTTATGCTGATAATGATAAAATTGCTTGAAGAACCTGAAGCCATCGGCAAATTCGGAGATGAATACAGGGAATATATGAAGCAGGTTCCGGGATTTTGTTTAAAAATAAAATGCTTAAAAGAATTATTGAAGAGTGTTCCAAAAGAAAGGGGATGAAATTAGATTCATAAATTAATTTACCATTCAAAATCAAAACTTAATAAGTTAATATTATCCATATTATATAAAAAAATATATGTTTTTATCGAAATCAGGTAAAATTTGTTATTATTTTTATATATTTTTGTGATATAAACAAAAAGAAAATACAAATGAAAAAAATTGAAAAGCTTTTAGTTATATCTCCTTTTGTCATATTAATATTTTTAATGACGGGTTGTACTCCCCAATACATTCCAAATACTTTAAATGTTCCAATGTTGAAAAACAAGGGTGAGTTTCAAGCTTCAGTGAATACAGGAGGATTTATTTTTTTTGATCCGCAATTCGCTTATGCCTTAACAGATAATGTCGGTTTGATGTTGAATACAAGTTTTCAAAACACCAAAGGTAAGATGGGTGATTATCATAAGCATATTTTGGGAGAAGCAGGAATAGGCTATTTTAATAACATAGGAAAATATTTTAATTTTGAAGTATATACCGGTTATGGTTATAACAAGATAAAAACTCAAAAAACCATATATTTAGGTGGTTATGAGACCTATTATTCAAATACGAATACCGACAGAATCTTTCTTCAACCAAACATAGGATTTTCTTATGGTATCTTAGAATACAATCTGTCAGGCAGACTCACTTACAATTTTATACATGACCTGTATAACGAAAAAGAATTGCAAGCTTTGTTTTTAGATCCTGCCGTAACATTAAAACTAGGCAAAAACCCATTTAAGGTTTCCTTACAAGGAGGATTTTCCCTGCCGTTATATCAAAGTGATATTATTGAGTATCAACTTTTTATTGTAGCAATCGGACTCCATTACAATATTTCCAAAAAGGCGTCTACTCAGGTAAAATCATTTTGACTGAAAAAATCCCTGATGGATACCGGAATTGACAAATGACACATATTTAGCAAAGTATTAATATCAACGTTCCTTCATCAATCTGCCTTTATATTTTTCATTGTGCCTGTTGATATAATCTTCCAATAATGATGTTTTTTCTTCAGGAGTCATTGTCGGATTATCCCGGTAGAAATTTTTCGATTCTCTCTGCCTGTATGCTTCATACAAGGTAACAGCAACAGCAACGGAAATATTCAGGCTCTGTACCATCCCAACCTGAGGAATTATAAAATTCCCGTCAAGATGTTTCATAACTTCATCGGATATCCCTGCATGTTCATTGCCAAAAACCAATGCAACTGACTGTGTCATATCAAGATCATACATAGATACCGCATCAGAATTAAGATGAGTACCGTAAATTAGTTTATATTTTTCTCTGATATCTTTAATGCACTTTTCAACATCGGTATAATAAAAGGTATCTATCCACTTGCGCGCACTTGCAGCAGATTTTTTACCCAATACCAGATTATTTTTATCAATGGTATCATCTGTATTCAAAACATATATTTCCTTAATACCGACAGAATCACAGGTACGCAGCACGGCACCGATATTGTGTGGATCATGTACATTGTTCAAGACGACAGTAAGGTCTCCCTGTCTTTTGTCAGATACATCTTTTATTTTATTATATCTTTCTTCTTTCATAGTTTTAAAAGTATATCAGAATTCCCATGATTCTCAAAATCTAAATTCTAAGACTTAAAAATGTATTTCTCATCTTTTTTTACTGTTTTCAAATCAATCCGGCTTCAAAATCACTCCTTTCAGTCATGCTTTTGAGTCCTAAGTTTTCCAGTAACCAATACCCCCTATTCTACCACCACAGCTTTAACATTCACAAATTCTTTTATTCCTTCTTCGGACATTTCCCTGCCATATCCTGATTGTTTTGTTCCACCAAATGGTATTCGCGGATCAGAAGCAACCATTTTATTTATAGACACATTTCCAACTTCCAGTTTTCCTGCCAGCAACTCAGCACTTGCAATATCTTGACTCCATATTGATGCTGCAAGACCGTATTTACTCATATTTGCCATTTTCAGCAACTCGTTTTCATCGTCATATTTGATAATAACAGCCACGGGACCGAAAACCTCTTCATCAAAATCATAGCTTACCGTACTATCCATCTCCAAAATAATGGGAGCACAACTATTGCCTCTGAATTCACCTCCCTTATATGCCAAAGCAGCTCCAAGGGATTGAATTGTTTCTATTTGTTCAAAAAGATTTTCTTTCAGATCAGGTCGTGCCAGACAGGTAATATCCGTATCGGATTCCATCGGATCCCCAATTTTAAGCTGAGATACACTTTGTATTAATTTTTCTTTGACGATATCATAAATATCAGCTTGAACAAACATTCTTTTAGCAGCTATACATATTTGCCCGTTATTACTCATCCTTGCTATTACAAACTGGTCTATTGCTTTATCGATATCAGCATCTTTGCACAAAATAAAAGGATCATTGCCTCCCAGTTCCAATACAGACCTTTTTATATTTTTTCCTGCAATGGCTCCAACACTCTTTCCTGCTCTGTCACTTCCTGTAAGAGATACCCCCTGAACAAATCTGTGTTCAAGCACTTTTTCCACCTGAGGAATATCTATAAAGAGATTTTGAAATGCACCTTTGAACCCAAGTATTTCTTCAAATGTTTTTTCTATTTCCAACGCACACAAAGGAACATTGGGCGCATGTTTTAAAAATACTGTATTTCCTGCAAGCATTGTCGGAATTGCAAATCTGTACACCTGCCAGAATGGATAATTCCAAGGCATAATACCTAATATTCCACCAAGAGGATCATATCTCAAATATGATTTACTATATCCTGCTTCAATAAATTTGGGTTTAAGAAAATTAGCAGCATTTTCCACATAATAATCAATAAGCCATGCTACTTTATTCACCTCACCTATGGATTCTTTCAGGGGTTTTCCCATTTCAGAAGTGATTATCTTAGCATATTTTTCATCATTATCTCTAAGTAACTTAGAAACACCTTTGATTTTATCAACTCTTTCTTCAACAGATATCCGGCTCCAAGAGTCATAGTATACACTCCTTGATAGATCGATTTTCTCATATAATTCTTCATCCGGAATAAACGGAAACTTTTCAATTACTTCCCCTGTAAAAGGATTTGATGAAATAAAAGCCATTATTTTATTTTTTCAAATTTATTAAATTTAAATCCTACTATAAAAAGATCCGTATTTTCAAAATAATTGATCTTATCCAGGTTTTCCTTTTTGATATCTTCTTCTTTTACATTCCTCAACAGATTTATGGAATTTACCAATAAATCATTTTTTTGATTTTCAATAAAATATTGAAATTTAGTTCCGTATTTCATCATATTTTCTCCTACAAACATCATCATGTCATATCCGTCAAATGCTTCATCCAAAGGAAAAACATTAAATCTTTTGTAATAATCATATTTGAATTTCCTGATCTTACGATCATTATCATCAAGATATCTTGGAGATGCTACCCTGATATTTAATCTCTTGAAAAAATTGTATCCTACTTTATTAGATTTCAATAAAATAGGCATACCGTAAACATATACTTTTTTTTCTCCTTTTTCTATATTCAGCTTTCGCAAACAGGAATAGATAAAACTTTCATCTTTATACGACCAGTTAGGAATAATAAAAACTTTCTCTTTGTAATTTTTTTCATAAAAAATATCATCAAAAATCTTTCCTTCATGCTCCAGAGAATCTTTGTTTACAATCAATATGTTATAATCTTCTGCATTCTCATTATTCAGTTTATGTATCTCATTTATCTTTTTAATTCTGGCTTTATCCTTGTATATATCTCTTCCTACTACATAAACATTTCCGGGATTAAAATTCCTATCAACATTTTGGACCAAAGCCTCAAAATGATTTTCCAGTGAAGGTTTCAGCTGAATATAATAGGGATTATTATTCCCAATCGAACTATATGATTTCCATGGAGAAACAACATCTATTTCTTTTCTCTTACCGTAATTAGCAATACTTTTTAGTTGTGATTTATCATATGGTCCAATTATTATATCAGGTGGATCCTGATTCATTTTTGATTTAATCATGGAAATCCTGTCATTTTTCACAGGAGCATCAAATACATTAACAGTGAAATTGGCTCCTTCCTTTTCAAGCTTTTTAAGTGCCATTAAAACACCGCTGTAATAGTGCAAGAATCTGTTTGTCCTGCTTTTCTCAAGAGCAAAAATATCATCGAAATGCTTATTTGCAGCAAAAGGAATCAAAAGGTCTATGGTATAACTATTCTTTATGACAGTACCGTGCAAATCGACCTTATCTTTTTCATGATTATCCTCCGGCCATTGAAGAGTGTCGACTTTATTGTCGTTCTTGTTATTGACTTTATCTTTATGAGCAGGAGGTCTTCTCTTTGTATGTCTTGATCTTTTCTTTGAACTACCTGAAAAAATTCCACAGGAAGAAAAGAAAAAAATGGCTATTAAAACAAAAATTATCTTATTCCCATTCAATAGTTGACGGTGGTTTTGTACTGATATCATAAACTACTCTATTTATACCTTTGATATTATTTATAATCGTATTTGCTATTTTTCCTAATAATTCATGAGGCAGATCGCTCCAGTCTGCTGTCATTCCATCCACACTGTTAACACATCTAAGAGCTACAACATATTCGTAGGTTCTCTCATCTCCCATCACCCCAACACTTTTGGCATTCAATAATATTGCTCCAGCCTGCCAAACTTTATCATACCATCCTGATTCTTGCAATGCATCGATAAATACCGCATCAGCTTCCTGACATAGACGAACCTTCTCTTCCGTAATGTCTCCAAGTATTCTGATCGCCAATCCGGGACCGGGAAAAGGATGCCTTTTCAGAATAGCATCAGGAACACCAACTTCATATCCAACCTTTCTCACTTCATCTTTAAACAGCATTTTTAGTGGTTCTATTATATTCAAATGCAATTTTTCCGGCAACCCACCTACATTATGATGTGATTTGATAGTAACCGAGGGGCCGTGTACAGAAACCGACTCTATCACATCAGGATAAATAGTACCCTGAGCAAGCCATTTTACTCCTTCTATTTTTTTTGCTTCTGCATCAAAAACATCTATAAATGTTTTCCCTATTATTTTTCTTTTTCTTTCAGGATCATCTATCCCGGCCAATGCATCAATAAAAAGCTTTTTAGCTTCGACCCCTTTAACATTTAGTCCAAGACCTTTGTAGGAATCCAGAACACCTGAAAATTCGTTCTTCCTCAACAAACCGTTATCGATAAATATACAATGAAGATTTGTTCCTATAGCTTTGTGTAAAAGCATAGCCGCAACAGATGAATCTACACCTCCTGATAATCCAAGCACTACTTTATCATCTTTTAATATTTCTTTTAACTCTTTAATCTTCTCAATAGCAAAGGAATGAGGAGACCAATCAGGTTTGCAACCTGCTATTTTAAAAAGAAAATATGCGATAAATTCCTTTCCTGATTTAGTATGTGTAACTTCCGGGTGAAACTGTATCCCATAAACAGGATATTTAAATGCATCTTTTTTTGATTTAAAAATAGCAACAGGTATAGATTTTGTTGAAGCTATCACTTCAAATTGATCAGGCAATTTTTTGATAGTATCGGCATGGGACATCCAGACAATACTTCCATCTTTAATACCGTGAAAAAACGGATCATCTTTTATAAATTGTATATGTGATTTTCCATATTCCCTTTTATCTGATGCCTGTACATCCCCTCCATAATAATCTGTAATAAACTGAGCACCATAGCATACTCCCAAAACTGGATATTTGCCGATTATCTTGCTCAGATCTATTTTCAAAGCATTCTCATCTCTAACAGAAAACGGACTTCCCGACAAAATCACAGCTGAAATGTCATCTCCTTCTGGAAATTTATTATAAGGATAAATCTCACAAAACACATTTTGCTCCCTGACACGACGAGCTATTAATTGGGTATACTGAGAACCAAAATCAAGAATTACTACTTTTTTCATGTATATCAAATTATCCTGAGAAAATATTAATTTATTGCCGGTGCTATTTTTGTCAAACTATATAAGAAAAACAAATAGAGAATCAGAAGCATATATCCTTCCCATTTACTCACTTTGCGAAGTGCCATTACAAAACCAAACAAAACGGTTATTCCCACCATCATAGGGATAGAAACCTGAAGAATAATTTTAGGAATAGCCAAAGTCCCAAAAAGAGAAGACACTCCCAATACTCCATAAGTATTAAAAATATTTGATCCTACGACATTACCTACCGCAATTGAATGATTTTTGCGGGCGATAGCAGCAAGACTCACAACCAGTTCAGGTAATGAAGTTCCCAATGCCAAAGCTCCAAGAGAGATAACGGATTCATCTATTTTCATAAATTCCGCAATCCCTTTTAATCCATAAATAACATAATCGGCACTAAAATAAATAATTATTCCGGCCAATAAAAGATACAGAAAATATGACACTTTAAGTTCATCATCATCTGCAACCAGAATCCTTTTTTTCTTTATTGAGTACAAAAGAAAAACTCCCAGCGCAACTATATATAAACCCACTTCAAAATAATCCAAATGTCCATCCATCAATGTAAACCACATTAGAAATGCAGAACTAAGAAGAAGAGGCATATCAATCTCCATTATATTATAATCAAGATTAATTCCTCCTCCGACAATAGCCACGACCCCGATGATCAAAAGTATATTAGTGATATTGGAACCAACCACATTTCCGATAACAATTTGTGAACTATCTGCATAAACCGAAGCGATGGAAGTGGCAAGTTCCGGTAATGATGTTCCGAATGCTACAATCGTAACTCCAATAATAAAAGGAGAAACACCAAGTGCCAATCCTATTTTTTCAGCAGATGAGACAAACATGTCACTTGCTTTTATCAAGAAAGCAAGACTGACAATAAACACCAGTATGTAAAGTAAGATTCCGATTATTCTATTATTTTATTATTTTATTATAACTACTCAGGTAGTATCATTTTATTTATTAAACATGCAAAATTACAAATAGTTATAGTCAGGTCAAAATAAATGGACAAATAAAAACCCCGATATTTTTCACGTATCGGGGTTGGTATGAAAAAACAGCTGATTAATCTAACTCGGTTTAGTTTTTATTGTCTATAAAATAACAGCTACTATTTAGAGAGATGTATTTCATTTTTTACTTATTTAGTGTCTACTCAGGTATAATCTTTTATTGTTAAAAAATCTTTTTTCATATTAAAAACATCCCTGTCTGAATAGTTATCTTATTTCTTTTTGTTAATATTACTCGCATTAAATCCAAGTGATAATCCAAATTGGAATTCTTTTTTCTTTAATACCGTAAAAATATTTAATGGAAAATTGACTTTTCCTGATTTAAAACTTTTTCCAAATCCTACAACAAGTCCTGTGTCCAGGAATGCATCCCCGCGACTATCAAGACGGTATTTTTTTACAAAACCGTCAGGCACATTTCCAAAATGCCAATTACCTTCACTATCATAATAACCTTTTCCTTTTTTGGTCATGATGAAAGTAGGCCCAACTGCAAATTCAAACCCATTGGTATTGAGTCTGACCCCGTTCAATAAGGTAAGACTAGGAATAAAAACACCTTGATCTACTCCACTGATCACCGGTATAATCTCAAATAGCGCCTGAATTTTTCCTGCATTAAGATAACTTACTTCAAATTGATATCCGAATTGAAAATATAAGGGTCTGCCTTCAAAACCTCCTACTTCCGACTTATCTTTAATGATCTTTGCTTCATCGCCCGTAAGCAATGTAAATCCAATACGAGGACCAGATAATGATAGTTTTTCTACATCCGGAACATTGATATTACTTTCATACTGATTTTCCTTAACCAAAGCCTTTTCCAAGGTTTTATCCACCGGCAATTCCAGCAATTCTTTTAAATTAATCTTGAGCATTTCCTTAAGTCTCTCATCAACATCAATAAATTCTATCAATTTTTGCTTTATTATGCTTTTGCTCTTGACATCTACAATCCATAATGATACAACTATCTTATCAAGCAATTTTTCAATGGAACCGGTTAACATATAGTCAACATTTAATAATTTTCCTGCTTTCACAAGACAATTTGTACTGTAACAAACAGTATCAATAATCTCGGATCCGGATAACATATCCTTCATATCATATTCTCCCAATACTTCAAATGTGTCTAACTCTATCAGTGAATTTCTTACTAACTTTGTAACCTGTGAAGTTTTCAACAAAACATTATCGGCTTTAACCGACAAAACCGCTACTTTTTTTGAATAATTCGTAATTTGTGCATTAATCGTATTTGTACCAATAAATGATAATATCACTAAAATTACTGTTAATAATGACTTTTTTTGATTTTTCATAATTTTATGTTTTTGATTATAATACAAAGTTCAGACTAAATATTGGTTGAATTTTATCTATTTTCGATAAAAACATATATTTTTTTATATAATATGTATAAAAAGAAAAAGGAATCAAGATAAAAAGTTGTATGAATTGAAATGTGTATTCCCATATTGATTCAATAAACCATATTTTCATTTTTTGTCTTGATACAAAAAACGAAACAAAAAAAATCAAGACTGTATTCATTTTTTAACGCTCTAAAAGAAGCTAAAATACTAAATGAATTAAACTCACTCGACTTCGTCAGAGCTCAAACAGTAATTCATTTTTAACGTATTTTAACTCCTTTTGCCACTAAAATGAATAAGGTCTTTTGACAACTACCTAAACTAAGAATTTATGATACCCTTCAACTTTTTGGCTTGATCCAAAAAAAGCCATTTCGAAATTCGAAATGGCTTTATTCTTAACGAAATTATTCTTTCTATTCTTCACCTAAAAACGGATACCTGTAATCAACAGGAGAAACAAATGTTTCTTTAATTGTTCTCGGTGAGATCCATCTGTTGAGGTTCAATGCCGAACCTGCTTTATCATTGGTACCTGAAGCTCTTGCGCCACCGAATGGTTGTTGACCGACAACTGCCCCTGTAGGCTTATCATTGATATAAAAATTACCCGCAGCATGTCTCAATTCATTCACAGCCATTTGAACAGCGTCCCGATCTGTTGCAAATATCGCTCCTGTCAAACCATAAGGAGAAGTATTATCTAACAATCTCAAAGTCTCCTCATATTTATTATCATCATAAACATAAACAGTCAACACAGGTCCGAATATCTCTTCTTCCATTGTTCTGTAATGAGGATCGGAAACTTTTATCACAGTCGGATCAATAAAATACCCTTTTGATTTATCATAAGTTCCACCAATCAATATCTCTGCTTCATTATCTTTTTTAGCCTCATCGATATACCATGCTATATTATCAAAAGCACTTTCATCAATAACAGCATTAAAAAAGTTTCTAAAATCTTCCACTGTTCCTTTACCAAAACTTTCGATATCTTCCTTCATAAATTTATAGACATCATCCCACATACTTTTAGGGATATAAGCTCTGGAGGCTGCAGAACATTTCTGTCCCTGGAATTCAAATGCTCCCCTTGTAAGAGCTGTTGCAACCTGTTTTGCATCTGCACTATTATGAACCATTACAAAGTCTTTTCCTCCTGTTTCACCTACAATTCTTGGGAATGTCCTATATTTTGAAACATTTTGACCGATTTTTTTCCACAGATATTGGAAAGTTTCCATCGAACCTGTAAAATGCAATCCGGCAAAATCTTTATGTTCAAAAATAACTTTACCTGCTGTGCTACCTGCAACATTTATCATATTTATCACGCCATCAGGCAATCCTGCTTCTTTGAATATTTCCATTATAACTTTAGCGGAATAAATTTGTGTCCTGGCAGGTTTCCATACTACTGTATTTCCCATAAGAGCAGGTGCTCCCGGTAAATTTCCCGCAATGGAAGTAAAATTGAAAGGAGTAAGAGCAAATATAAATCCTTCCAAAGGTCTGTACTCAACCCTGTTCCATGTAGCTCTGGGGCTAAAAGGCTGTTCTTTGTAAATCTGTGTCATGTAATACACATTGAATCTGAAAAAGTCAGCTAATTCAGCCACTCCGTCAATTTCCGCCTGAAAAATATTCTTTGACTGACCAAGCATAACAGCAGCATTCATTTTAGCCCTGTATGGACCGGCCAACAAATCAGCAGCTTTTAAGAAAATAGCAGCTCTTTCTTCCCAAGGCATATTCTCCCAGTCTTTTTTTGCAGCCAAAGCAGCATCAACCGCTTTATGAACATGTTCCTCTCCGCCTACATAATAATACCCCAATACATGATTTAACTCATGAGGAGGTCTTATTTCCGCAGTTTTATCAGTTCTTATTTCTTTTCCTCCGATATACATTGGGATATCCCATTTTTCAGATTTCATTTTTTTGAGCATAGCTTTTACTTCAGCTTTCTCAGGTGAACCCGGTGCATAATTAAGTACAGGTTCATTTATTGGTTTTGGTACTTGAAAAATTGCATTTGCCATAATTAATTTGTTTTAAATTTTATAATTATAAATCCGGTGCGAAGATACGCAATTTAGAGTTATTTGCATATTATTTATGCAGTAAATCTCCAAACGAATTTAACTAATACAGTAGTTGTTTTTAGTTTATATTTTCCTGTTTCTTTATCTATTAATTGATTGATAACAAAATAAAAATCGCTACCTATTTTAGGTATCCAGTTTATCCTGTAATTCAATATTATTTCTTCATCATCATTATTCCATTGACTAAATATACTTGTGTATAATTTTGGGTTAAATGCATATTCGATCTTACTTCCAAATTCATGGACGACGAAATCATTTGAAGGAAACTCTATATAATTTCTATTCCAGTTCAAATAGAAATTCAGATGTTTATTTACATTCATATCCAAATTCAATCTTGTCCTTAATCTTGTACCATGATAAAATCCTTCATAATTTACCTGAAACTCAGTAGCTATTTTTCTCCCTCTGAATGTTTCAAATCCAAATTCATATCCATTGTTCCAGTATTTCCCAACAGGTACGGTAGTAGTATCAAATATTTCAAATTCTTCATCAATATTTTCGTATGTTCGCTGATATTTGGCAAATATCCTATCACCTGATTTGGTAACTACACCAAACGGTGCCAACTCATACCATAAAGATTGTAATTCATTGGTTTTATCATCAACATAAGCAACAAATTCATAAGGGACAAATTCAAAATTTCTGATATTTTTTAAAGATTTGAATCTGGGCTTATAAACCAATGTTGTATAATACGCCCTATAATTCTCACGTCTCACAAATCCCAGTTCAGGATTATAATTTTCCTGAGTTCCGGTTATTGAACTGATCGCTCTGACAATATCCGTACTATAATACACATATGAATTATATGCAAGTGAATGGGAATTGTCCATATTATCTGTATACGATTTCGCCAATGTCATTCCAAACCCTAAATTCCTGTTTCCCATGAAATTGGAATTACGATAATTGAAATCTCCACCATAAACTATATTTTTCCTGCCGTCTTTTCTTATTTTTGAAGTGACTACAAATCCGGCATTTGAGTTTTCCATTACATCCCGTCTATACCTCAATACCGAATAATTAGTTGATTGTATTGCAATAGAATCGTCAGTATACTGAGCATCGACATTGCCCGTTTGCATAGACATAAATCCTATATTGTTTTTCCCTGCCTTACCAAATAACCTGACTCCTCCGTAAATAGGTACGGCTGTACCATTTTCAAGGCCTATTCTTCTGGAATAATAAAGCAAATTCCTATGTCCCGTTCTAAAATCAAAATAATTGGAACCTTCGAGAAAGAACTGTCTTTTTTCCTTATAATACAGATTAAATCTTGATAAATTAACTTTGGCATCATCCGCTTCAACCTGAGCAAAATCAGTATTTACAGTTATATTCATCTTCAATGTAGGAGTTATATTGCTATTGATTTCACCACCGATTTTTGCAATTTTATCTAATGGTTCATAAGATGTTTTTTCAACCCCGACAGTAACATAAGGTTTGAATTCAAATAATGTTTTGGACTTTATCCCTTTCAGTCCTACCAAAATCCCTGCACGTGAAATCCTTTCCAATTCATATTGTCTTAAAAACCCCTGCCAAAGCAGTTGTTCATTTTTTCTTTTTATATTTCTTTCAAAATTTATCTGCCAGTTTTGAATGGAATCTTTTTGAAAACTTAAAGTTGAAAATGGAATTACAACTTCAGCAAACCATCCTTTGTCATTCACAATAGTCCTGACATCCCAAACTCCGTTCCAGTCTTTAATAAACTGGCTTCCTTCATTTCCGATAATGGCATCTGCCCTTGCTCCGTTGGGATTGATCACAAATAAAAAACCGTTTCTGCTATCATTGTATGTACCTAAAATAAACTCAAAATTGTCTTCACTGTCCCAGCTAAAATCCCTTTTCATCTGTTTTGCCACCAATTTATCGGGAGCGGAATCATATCCCCAAAATCCAATATAAAGATTGTTTTTATCATAAAGAATTGCTACTTTGGTTTTTTCAGAAGGTAAAGCGCCTTCTTCCATCTCTCTTTGCCTGAAATTGGAAATAGCAACTGCTTCATTCCATGATCTTTCATTCAAATGCCCATCGATCTTTATTTTTTCATTTGTCTTGAAAGCATAAATCGAATCCGGTTTGTTTATTTGAGCAAAAATAGAAAAAGGAACAAGTAAAAACACTAAAAATAATTTGATCATTCTGTAAATTCCCTTCATCGCTATGTAATTTTTCAATTTAATCAGCAAAAATAAAAATTAATAAAGATTTAATTGTAAATCAATGGACGAAATGCATTTTATTATAGATGAATAGTGCCTGCACCTTTTTTCAATCAGCACATATTTCATAATTCCACTATCCCCGTATTCCAATATTCATTTATCCCATCCTTCCGGTCTCCTTTTATTTTGTCACTATTTTTGTTTGCTTCGCCACAAAAATACCGCCAAAAAGGGATATGGTTTCGCCTAATTGATTCTACTACCATAATGTCGCCCCGCTGGGGCTCTTAACGGATTTCACCTTTTATTGCTACCATCCCGCAGTATTGCGGGATCGCCTCTAACAAGGCTTTTCTTCTATCCCCTGATAAGCGAGCGTCTCAAATCTCACTTAGTAACAACTTAAATCATTTACCACATAGAATTTATTCAATGTGGTTGTTCTATACTCAATATTCCGTCTTAACAAAATCTACACAATTCATTCCACCCCCTTTTTCCCCCGCCCCCAATGAAATACTTCGTTTATTTAACGGGGCATACCATGTGTGAAATAAATTTTTATTTAGGCTTTGCCTATTTCACGGGGCAGGCAGCGGGGGATTAATCCACGTTTCAAAAACAAGATTAACTGTAAATCATGATAAGCTAATGTCTCTGACTTCGCTTTCCAACAAAATAACTTCTTCATTTTCAATAACCGAAGCCTTTGCGAAGGAGATCATAACGGGTGCATTTCATTTTTTCGTTTTTTCCATAACTCGCCTCTAACTCCTAAAGGAGAACCCAACCCGCAATGCGAAAAAATGAAATGCACCTCTAAGTTTCCCCTATTTTACTGAAAACCCAACAAGCAATAAACAAGGAACAAGAAAACACAGAAAATCCCCCCACTCAACAATTTT
>JALVEG010000086.1 GCA_027031145.1 Saprospiraceae bacterium
ACCCTTTCAAAAGAAGGAATAAGGTATCATGTCCGAGGTTTTAAATGAAAGAGTCTGTTCAATACTGAAAAGATATTGGAATTTTGATTCTTTCAGAGAAAATCAGAAAGAAATAATAGATGCGATCCTGTTAAAAAAAGACATTATCGCATTGATCCCTACCGGTGGTGGCAAATCTCTTTGCTTCCAATTGCCTGCATTAGCTATGGATGGCTGCTGTTTGGTTTTATCTCCTTTAATAGCTTTGATGAATGATCAGGTTGATCGATTGAAAACCCTGAAAATACCTGCCGAAGCTCTCCATTCGGGATTGGATAAACAAACCTCTGACGGGATTTTAAACAAATTTGTATCGGGTGAATTAAAACTTTTGTATATATCGCCTGAAAGATTGCAATCCGTATTTTTTCGTAATATACTTAATAAAGTAAACATAAGTTTTGTTGCTGTTGATGAAGCACACTGTATTTCACAATGGGGATTTGATTTCAGACCTGATTACCGGAAGATTAGTGATCTTAAAAACATCTTTCAGGGCATTTCAATAGCTGCATTTACAGCTACTGCCAATAAAAAAACTCTCAGAGATATAAAAACTTATCTAAAGCTAAATGCAGAAAAAGTATTCAGAGGTAGTTTTTTTAAGGAAAATATTAGGTTTGGAGTGATCAAAACAGAAAAAAAACTAAAAACGCTTGAATTATTGCTAAAAGAGTTTCAGGGAAGCGGTATCATCTATATGAGAAGCAGACGTGGAACAGAAAAGCTGAATTTATTATTGAAAGATACCGGTTTTAATTCTGATTTTTATCATGCAGGTATGGATAATGATACCCGAAGTAAAGTTCAGAATAAATGGTTGCAAAATGACATCAGGATAATGATCAGTACAACAGCATTTGGTATGGGAATTGATAAACCGGATGTGAGATTTGTTATTCATTATGATTTGCCTACCAGCATTGAAGAATATTATCAGGAGGCGGGAAGAGCAGGCAGAGACGGCAAATTGTCGGATTCAGTGATTATTTATAATGATAAAAATCTTTCACAACTTCAATCAAATCATGTTGAAACTTTTCCTTCGCATGAATTTATTTCAAGTATTTATAATAGTTTGGTTAAGTATTTTGATATAAAAAAAATACCGGATGAAGGAATAGGATTTAGCTTTGATCCTAATGAGTTTCAATTGTTTACCGGATTTTCCAAACAGAAAATATTCAAGGCAATAAATGAACTTGAGCGTTATGGCTTTTTAGAATTAAGTCATTCGGTCAGGGATTCTTTCAGTATGCTTAAAATAGTTGTTGATGATAAAAAACTTAACGAATTGGAGAATGCAGATAAAGCCGGATTTAATATAGTAAAAGCTTCAATTCATTTGTATGAAGATCTGTTTTCAATGTACTCCCGGATATCAGAGAAAAAAATTGCTGATAAAACAGGGTTTAATGAGAAGGAAGTAATAGAAATACTGAAAAGATTAGATAAAAACGAACAAATAATTTATAAACAGAATTTTTCGGATATTAATATATTATTTAAAGATCCTTTTGATAAAGAAATAAATTCTGAAGAATTGACTTTCAGGAAAAAAAGATTGATTTTCAACATAAAATCAATTCGGAAATATCTGGAATATTCAAAATGCAGGCAAAAATTTATATTAAATTATTTTGATGAAAAGATAAAAAGATCATGTAATATCTGCGATATTTGTTTGAAAAGCAATTCTACAAAATTTACTAATTCGGATTTGTCTTCATTTAAGGAAAAAATAAGTAACTTTGGTTTTGACGATAACACGGGAATTGATGATTTGGCTTTTATTGATACTTATTTGAACAGGAATAAGAACATGTATATGATAAAAAAATTGATCAAAACGGGGGAATTAAAACTTGCCGGAGATAAAATTGAAAAAAATAGATGAAAGAACTTCATTTAAATAATAAAAAAATAATCTGTACTGTCACAAATGATCTGTTCAGAGACCGGAGAATGATCCGTATATGCGATACATTACATGAATTTGGAGCTGATGTAACCCTGGTCGGTATCAAAAAGCCCGGATCTTTAAGTTTGAAAAAACAAACTTTTAAGCAACACAGATTCAAAATGTTTTTCCAAAAAGGTGTTATGTTTTATCTCGAATATAATATCAGATTGTTTTTTTATTTAGTTAGCCATGATTTTGATATTGTTAATTCTGTGGATACGGATACTGTTTTAGCAGGTTTTATTGCTTCGAGATTAAAAGGGAAAAAAAATATTTTTGATGCACATGAATATTTTACAGGAGTGCCTGAATTGCAAAACAGAAAATTTAAAAAAGGTATATGGGAATTTATTGAAAAGATCATTTTAACAAAAATAAAAAACAATTATACCGTATCCGAAAGTCTTAAGAATTTGTATGAAAATAAAACGGGGCAAAAATATAATGTGATCAGGAATTATCCTTTAAGATCAAGGTTTGAAGATGTAAAAATTTTTGATAAGGATCTATCGGGAGAGATCATTATGGGTTATGTTGGGGCATTGAACAAAGGGAGAGGTCTTGAAAGTGCTATAGAAATGATGACATTATTAGATAAAAGGTTCAAATTATTGCTAATCGGAGGAGGAGATCTTGAAGAAGAATTGAAAATGATGGTAAATCAGAAGAATTTGAATGAAAGAGTGAAGTTTACAGGTTGGGTTGATCCGCATGAAATACCGGAATTATTGTCCGGAACTCATATCGGTTTGAATTTACTTGATACTGATTCTTTAAACTATCAAGTTTCTCTTGCCAACAAAGTTTTTGATTATATGCTTCTGGGAATTCCCTGTCTGACAATGGATTTTGATGAATACAGGATAATAAATGAAAAATATAATTGTTTTATACTTACAAATACATTGGATCCCGATATAAATCGTGAATTGATAGAATACGTAGTTTCAGATGGGAAAAAGTATGATGACTTAAAAATAAGCTCATTGGAAGCAGCCAAAGATATGGTTTGGGAGAGGGAAAAGGAGAAGTTGGTAGGGGTGTATGATAGGTAAATGTTTTTTTCAAGTTCCATGTTTCAAGTTCCATGTTTTGAATATCGAATATTGAATATGGATTTACCCCGTAGAATGATATGCAACGGGGTGAAAGATTTTAAAAGTGAAGAAGCGAGGTTGAGACCCTCGCTTATCAGGGGGAGTAAAAAAGGCTAAAATATAAAGGCTAAAGTTCAAAGTTTGGAATATTGTTTTAAAACCTGAATTAATCCCCCGCTGCTTGCCCCGTGAAATAGGCAAAGCCTAAATTGAAAATTTATTTCACAAGGCCTGCCCCGTGAAACAAACGTAGTTTTTGATCGGGTGCGGGGGAAAAAGGGGGTGGAAAATTCAGAAGAGATGTTTGATGGAAATTTAAATCAAAAATAAAACTTAACAGTTAGATTAAAAATATATATTTTAAAAGAATGAATATGACAAACAAACAAAAACCACTAATTTTTATTTCAAATGATGATGGGGTTTGGGCACCGGGGATAAAAGTTTTGGTAGAGGTAGCCAAATCTTTTGGGGAGGTAATAGTAGTTGCTCCGGATAAACCTCAGTCGGGACAAGGGCACGCTGTAACAATCAAGAACCCTATCAGATTGAACAAGGTCAATGCTTTTGAAGGAGTGGAATCTTGGGAGTGTACCGGTACACCGGCCGATAGTGTGAAACTTGCTAAAGATACCATTTTGAAAGGCAGAAAAGTGGATTTGGTATTGTCGGGAATCAACCACGGTAGCAATGCTTCGATCAATATTATCTATTCGGGTACAATGTCGGCAGCTATGGAAGGTGCATTGGAAGGTATCAATTCCATTGGATTTTCGGTTGATGATTTTTCATTGAATGCTGATTTTTCCGCAGCTAAATATTATGCAAAGATCATAATAGGAAAGATGTTGGAGAGTCCGAATGGGGAACCTGTGTTATTGAATGTTAATGTTCCGAAATTGCCAAAGGAAGAAATAAAGGGAATAAAGATATGTAGGCAGGCAAGAGGTAAATGGGTAGAAGAATTTTCAGAATCCATCGATCCGAGAGGAGTACCATATTATTGGTTGACAGGAAAATTTGAAAATTTGGAAAAAGATGCTACTGATACAGATCTTTGGGCATTAGCGCACGGTTATGTCTCAGTTGTGCCATCATGTTTTGATCTGACCAGGCATGAGATTTTAGAAAAAATGGATTTTTTAACTTAAAAATTTAAACACATGAAAGGAATAGTACTCGCAGGTGGATTAGGTACCAGATTATATCCATTGACAATTGCAGTTAGCAAGCAGTTAATGCCGATTTATGATAAACCTATGATATATTATCCCATTTCGACTTTGATGTGGGCGGGGATAAAGGATATTCTTATAATTTCCACACCACAGGATCTTCCCAATTTTAAGAAATTGCTTGGAGATGGAAGTGAAATAGGTTGCAGTTTCTCTTACAAAGAACAGCACAATCCCAATGGATTGGCACAGGCATTTGTACTGGGAGAAGAATTTATCGGAGACGATAAAGTAGCCTTGGTATTGGGAGATAATATCTTTTACGGTACAGGTATGACAAAGCAGTTGGAAGAAAGTGGCGATCCGGATGGTGGAATCGTTTTTGCATACAGGGTCAATGACCCGGAAAGATACGGGGTAGTGGAATTTGATGATGATTTCAATGCTGTTTCAATAGAAGAAAAACCTCCGGTGCCAAAGTCAAATTATGCCGTTCCGGGATTGTATTTTTATGATAATGAAGTTGTGAAAATAGCAAAAGAACTCAAGCCAAGTGCAAGAGGTGAATATGAAATTACAGATGTTAACAGGTATTATTTGCAAAGAGGGAAACTCAAAGTGCAAGTACTTGACAGGGGTACTGCCTGGCTGGATACCGGAACTTTTGCTTCTCTCAATGCCGCCAGTCAATTTATTCAGGTACTGGAAGAACGTCAGGGACTCAA
>JALVEG010000087.1 GCA_027031145.1 Saprospiraceae bacterium
ACTATACTTTGAGCAAAGTTATTAAAAAAGACGATTATTTATAGCATTAAAGCATATAGTTTTAAACAAAATCATCTTCTTTTTTTATCTTTACAAACAAAAAAGTAATTGAAAGCAAAAAAATCATATGGTCAGCATTTTCTTATTAATGAAAGTTTGGCAAGAAGTATTGCTGAGACGGCAATGGAATTGAGTGATAAATATCCGGTTTTGGAAATAGGTCCCGGAAAAGGAGTTCTTACTAAATATTTTTATGAGAAAGGAATGAAATTTAAGTCGGTGGAATCTGATCCTGACATGGTCGAATATCTTCAAAGTACATATCCTGATATTGACATACATTTGATATATAAGGATATTCTTAAACTTGATTTGAATGGGGTGTTCGATGAAGAGTTTGTACTGTTTGGTAATTTTCCATACAATATTTCCTCGCAAATTTTGTTTAAGATGCTGAATTATAAAGATAAAATACCTATAATGATAGGGATGTTTCAAAAAGAAGTGGCAGAAAGAATAATTGCATCTCCGGGAAACAAAGATTATGGTATATTGAGTGTATTGGTGCAGGCATATTATACAGGAAAAATTATTTTCAGGGTAAAACCGGGTTCTTTTAATCCTCCTCCCAGAGTTGATTCTGCAGTGATTAAGCTTGAAAGAAAAGAGAAATTCACATTGGATTGTAATGAAACTCTTTTTAGAACTATAGTGAAATCAACGTTTAATAAAAGGAGGAAAATGATAAGAAATACTTTAAAATCGTTGATTAACGATGATGAGATTTTAAAAGATGTTTTTTTTACAAAAAGACCTGAACAATTGAGTTTGGATGATTTTGTTGAACTAACCAATAAGATTGAACCATTTATTTCGTTTAAATAAAATCAATTAAATAAAATCAAATATTATGAGTCTAGAAACAAAAATAAATACGGACCTCAAAGAAGCTATGAAAGCTAAAGATCAAGTCAGATTGAGAGGAATTAGAGCAATAAAATCAGCTATTTTATTGCTTAAAACGGATGGTAGCGGTAAAGAAATAGATGAAAAAGCTGAAATAAAAATGCTTCAAAAGCTTATTAAACAAAGAAAAGATTCTTTGGAGATATATGAAAAGCAGGGCAGGGAAGATCTTGCCGTAAAGGAAAGAGAAGAAATTGAAGTAATTTCCGAATATTTACCGGAACAATTATCCAATGAAGAACTGGAAGCAAAGTTGAAAGAAATTATTTCTGAAACAGGAGCATCTTCGATGAAAGATATGGGGAAAATAATGGGGATAGCCAATCAAAAATTTGCAGGAAAAGCTGATGGTAAAACTATTTCGGGAATAGTCAAAAATCTACTCTCATAATAATTATGGATAATAATGGAAATGATATAACTGAAAAGATGTTGTTGATAAAACAACAACTGGAGCCATTTACTAAAATGGCAAATCAGGCAGCAAAGAAAATAAAAGAAGAGGATATAAGTAATTATCCGATTTTTGTAGCTCATCAGGATCAGCTGGAAATAGGTATCCCATTATTGAATAGAAATGATGCGGGGACTTTTTGGTCGATAAATGCTTCCACTCTTGAAGAGTTTTATACAAAAAAATTGATTCTTGATGAAAAACTGGAAAATTTTAAAAAACTATATAGAGATCATGAAGGTGATATCTGTTTTTTTGTGGTAAGTGAATTAGGAGCACAATACTTGTTTATTCCGGTAAAAGATTTAGATCAATAAAAATATTAACAAATGAATAAATTTTATAAAAGTATATGGTCAGGGTTAATCGCCGGTGTATTTGCAACTGTTGTTGGTTCGGCACTTATAAAAATGTTGTTTGAATTTCTTGCACAATCAGGAATGCTCCAATGGAACAACGGAATGTTTTCCATTCAGCAAGAAAGGACAATTTTTGTTTTAGGTATAATGTTTAATTTTATTCCTTTTCAGTATTTTAGAATAAAAAAAGCTGAAAAAGCTATGAACGGTGTTGTTATAATTACGATTTTAGCAACTGCCATTTGGATTATCTATTATTATAAAAGTCTCTTTTAGTGAATAAAAAATTTTATATCATTGCAGGAGAAGTATCAGGAGATTTGCATGCTTCCAATTTGGTAAAGGCGATGTTTAAATTGAATAAAGAAATCCAAATCAAAGGTTTTGGAGGACTGAGAATGGAGCAGGCAGGAGTCGATATAAGCAGAGGTCTTGATAAATTGTCTTTAGTCGGTTTTGTTGAAGTTTTGAAACATTTAAAGACTATACGCGAAAACTTTTCAATAGCTAAAAGGGAAATTTTGGAGATGAAACCTGATGCAGTGATACTTATTGATTATCCGGGATTCAATCTCAGAATGGCAAAATGGGCAAAATCTCAGGGAATAAAGGTTATTTATTATATTGCTCCACAAGTATGGGCATGGGGAAAGAAGCGAGTGAGCAAAATGAAAAAGTATATTGACAAATTATTTGTTATACTCCCTTTTGAAGAAGAGTATTTCAGGAAAAATGGTATTGATGCTGATTTTGTAGGTCATCCGTTATTGGAAGAAATTTCTCAATTTAAAATGGAAGATGATTTTTTAGTAAAAAAT
The DNA here is from genome assembly GCA_027031145.1 of Saprospiraceae bacterium. Taxonomy (GTDB): domain Bacteria; phylum Bacteroidota; class Bacteroidia; order Chitinophagales; family Saprospiraceae; genus JADJGA01. The sequence continues at coordinate 2,598 of JALVEG010000087.1, forward strand.
AATGTACCTGTAAATAAAAAATTAATAGCATTTTTGCCTGGAAGCAGAATATCTGAAATTAGAAAAAATATCAATCCTGTACTTCCTGTTGTTGAAAAAAATCCGGATTTCTTTTTTTTAGTAGCTGCCAGATCCGGATTGGAGGAAGATACTTTCAAAGTATTTGATAATTTTACAAATATAAAAGTGATTTATGATCAAACTTACAAAATATTTAATGTTTGTGATGCAGGAATAATAAAGTCAGGGACTTCTACACTTGAGGCAGCATTATTTGAATTACCTCAACTGGTGATATACAAAGTGAAATATTTGAGTTATTTGATTGCAAAAAATTTGGTAGATGTGAAATTTGCTTCATTGGTAAATCTGATATTGAACAAAGAGTTGGTTACAGAACTATTGCAAAATGATTTTACAAGCAAAAATGTAGACAAGGAACTAAAACGATTGTTTGATGCAGATATTAGGAAAAATATTCTTAATGAGTATCTTAAACTTAATGAACTGATCTGGAAAGATAAATTTGCTTCGGAAATAGTAGCAGAAAGGATATTAAACTTTTGAGTGTAAAATAAACAGATAAACACATGAAACATAAATTAATTATAATACAGATATTATTGGTTATATTTTCCACAGGCTTAAATGCTCAAATAAAAAATGAGGAAAGTCTTCCTTCAACTCCTGAGGAAATAGAAAAGCAATATAAAAGAAATATTAAAAAATCCATTATTAACGGGGTATATATTCCTTTTGACGTAAATGATGCAATGAAGGAATTGAAGAAATTATCGCCTTCTGAATCATTGGATAAATTCAAGAATGCTCCGGAAGATATTGTGGCTAAAAAACTTCATTTTGGTTTAGGAAGATGGATGATATACAATTGGAATTTTTATTACGGTAGCAGACTTGAGCATTATCTGAAAGGATTGGGAGTTGAGCATCCTGATGATATGGCTGACTTTCTTATTGTTTCTTTCCATCGATATCTCAATGGAAAAGATCTTAATTCAAAGGAGTTGGCAGAAAAATTTCATAAAAAACGTCTTGAAATAATCAAAAAAAACAGGGAAGTTATCGATACTATTAGAATAAAATCTTCGGGGAAAAAATAAGTTTTGCCGGTTAAATATTTTATTTGGTATTAAGTAATTACTTATGTAGAAAGATGAAATGCATCCATGTAGAATCATTTTCATTTCAAAAGCAGTTTACCTTATTACGGTATTAAAAGTGTTCGTAGATATAAACAAAAATATTTTCCATTTCTTTTTTTATTTCTTTATTTTTACGAAGAAAATGATTATTCATAAAACTAAAAATATAACGGTTGCCTTTCTTTGTTTGAAGAAAACCGCTTAAATTGTAATTGTTGCTTAGAGTGCCTGATTTTGCCCAAATATAAGGTTTTCCAATGGATTTATAAGAGTTTTTTAATGTTCCCGAAAAACCTGCTGATGGAAGATATGTCGTAATTTGTTCCCAGTTAAGTTTGGAGTAAATACTTTTTAACACATATACCATATCTTCAGGAGAAAACAGATTGTAACGGGATAATCCTGATCCGTCAACCCAGCGACAGTTATTATTAAGTTGAGGGAGCAGATTATCTTTACTCCATTTTATCGCTTTTTTAGTATTTAGCGTATCAAACAATTTGAAAGAACACATCAACATCAATTGTTCGGCTATAAAATTATCGCTTTGGTGCAGGAGTCTTATATATAAGGAATCAGGAAAGGGTATTTGCAGGGTTTTTATTTCTGAGGAATCAATATTGGAATACAGACAATCATTAATTTCTTTTCCGGTATTATATTCCAATGTATTCCTGATAAAGTCATCATCCATTATAACCGGAATTTCTAATATTGTACTATCCTCAAATTTTCCTAACACAAAACTATTTTCATTCCATGGTCTCCAATAATCAAAGCTGTCCTGAATATATGAAATACTATTTTTTAAAAATTCAGGATAGATGGAAATAGAATCGTTGAGATATGCAATACGTAATCTGTTTCCATAGACAGGAAAAGCACTTTTTTCCAATTGGTAATAATATAAATAATCATCCCATGCCCAACCCGAACCGAATTTTTCATCTTGAAAATTGTCCTCACAATAAAACAGATTGTTTGAGTGATTTTTTAAAAATTCTATTGTGAATTTATTATTTGTGAAATCGGGATTTAGATTTAAGGGATTACCTGTTCCCCAAAATATCAGAGAATCGTTTACTGAGTAATATTTTAACAGAGGTAAAGAGTCATTAAGTATATTCAAGGAAGTATAAAAAGTGAATAATTTAGTATTGGAAGCAGGGGTGAAGAATTTATTCCCATTGTAATTTACT